>JBKOYU010001147.1:0-8023 GCA_046725575.1 Actinomycetota bacterium
GCTGGGCACGAAACCGCCCGCGGTGAAATCCTCGACCTGCCACCGCGTGACCTGTTCGACCCAGTCCGGCAGCTGCGCGGTGCGTTTCGGCGCGCCGGTGGTGCCGCCGGATTCGAAGACGCGGGGGATCGGCGGCGGTGAACCATAGCCGCGGGGGATGAGGTCTTCGACGGGGACGCCGCGCAGTTCGTCGACCAGATTGGGAAACCGGCGCAGGTCGGCGAACGTCTGCACCTCGGTCAGCGGATCGAAGTCGAGGGATTGCGCCGCGCGGAGCCAGAACGGCGACCCCGTGTCGGCGCCGAAGTGCCAGGCGATCGCGGCGCGCAGATAGGCCTCGGGATCCTCAGGTGGCGCGTCGCGCGGCACATCCAGCAGGGAGAAGTCGATGTCCGTCACGCGGCCATCGTGTCGCAGCACGGTGGCCGGCAGGTGAACTCAGGAGTGCGCCAGTCGCTTGTTGACCAGGCGGGTCAGCCATGCCGGAGAGAACCGGGAGCCGGCCGCCATCGCCTTGGTCTGCGAACCGACAGGGAAGTGCACCTGGTGGAGGGCTCGGCGCAGCCACGACGGCTCGACGGCCTTGGCGATCGCGTCGGCGACGTCCTGCGCGGTCAGCCGGATGCCAAGCGACTCCGTCGTGCCGGTCTTGATGTGGTCGGTCATCGCGGTCTGCACATACAGCGGCCACATCGCGATCACCCGGATGCCGTAGCGGTGCCATTCGATGTCGAGCGCCTCGGTGATCCCGCGGACGAAGAACTTGGTGGCGCTGTAGTTGGCGAGCTCGGCCTGGCCGTAGATCGCCGAGGCGGAGCTGAGATTGACGACGACTGAGTTGGCCGTGTCACGGAGGTAGGGGAATGCGGCGTGTAGTCCGTTGACGACACCCTTGGCGTTGATGTCGATTTCCTTCAGATGCCGCGCAACATCGATGTCCTCGAAACGGCCGGCCAACAGGATGCCGGCGGTGTTGATCATGACGTCGAGCCGGCCGGTCGCAGTAGCGAATTCGCCCACCCGCTGCGCCATTTCAGCGGAGTCGGTGACGTCGAGATGCCCGGTGATCGCCGTGCCACTGAGATCGTCGATCTCGTCGGCCAGCGACTTCAGACCGACCTCGTCGATGTCGTAGCCTCCGACGGTGAAGCCGTTCTTCGCGAAGGTCAGCGCGGTGGCGCGGCCGATTCCCGCGGCGGCTCCGGTGATGAACACGGCTCTGTTGTTGGGCATACGCCATGATCGCCCATGAGCCTCACTTCATGGTGGCCAGGTTGTGCCAGAGGTTACGAAGGCTGTCGGTGCCGCCGAAAAGCGTGGTGAAGTGCGTGGAGTCGATCAGCACGATGTCACCGGCCCGCTGACCGGAGGGCGGCATCCAGATCAGCGCATTGAACTCCGTATTGCCGGCCTCCGTAAACGGATGTGGTCGGTTCGGGTCGACCCGCTGACGGCCGAGGACCTGCACGTCCTTACTTTCCGGCGCGGTGAGTTCGTAGTGGGGCAGGTGCGGGTGGAAGTTGAAGGTGGTGACGTTGTCGAGCAGTCGCGGCGTGTCAAGGTCGCGGAATCCGGTGAGCGGTGCGATCTCCTTGGAGCCCTCCACGACTGCGGGCCGCAGCCCCCAGATGTTGTATACGGGGACGTTGAGCGCCTTCATCAGCGAGCGGGTGTACTGACCGAAGCGCTGCTGGCGAGGCACGAGTCGATCGCCGTGGTGTTCGTACTCGACCTGCCGCTGGGCGTAGTCGTCGGTGAAGCCGACGTCGTGATGCGGCGCCAGCAGCAGGCAGGTGCCTTCTCGCTTGAGCCAGTCGGTGATCGCGGCGATTTCTTCGGGTGCGGCCTCCTGTTCGGACAGCACATGGTCGAGGCCGAACACCATGAGCGTGTCGGTGTCGGCGAGGATTCGTTCGTCGATCGGCAGTTTGTAGCCGGCCTGGTCGACGCGCTGGAAGACGGCGACCGGGTGCCCGGTGGCTTCCTCGGCCAGCTCTTGGAACTCCAACGTGGAGCGGTGGAAGAGTTCCAGCGTCCCTGCGATGCCCTGCAGGAAGTTCGCGGCGTCGTATTCCGGTGTCTCGTAGGCCGGCCACAAGACGTTGCGCACCTCGGTGATGGTCGAGAAGCGGTTCTCCATCGCGGCCGGATCCCGTTGCGATTCCCAGGGATAGCTCCAGGTCCAGTAGATGCTGATGCGCCGCCCGCCGGTGTGGGCTCGAGCGACGTGGCTCTGGTTGTAGGTGCGAGCGCGCATGATGATCCTTCTAGTTGCCGAGCGTGGCGAGGTAGCGCAGCGCGTTCATTCCGGGCAGGAAGAAGTACGCGCCGCCCTTCAGTGTGGTGAACGCCGGAATCCCTTTGTGCACCTTGCGGATGGGACGTTTGGGGACGGTGAAATCCAGTGTGCCGTCCTGTGTTCCGCAGATGGGGTCATGCTCGTTGCCGAGTTCATGGAAGGTCTTGTCGTTGATCCATACGTTCTGAGCGAACTCGAACTGGCGGATCAGGTCGGCGCAGATGATGAACGCGGCGATACCGCGGTCAACGCCGTCGTCAGGTGCATCGTCGGCCAGTGCCGGCCCATAGGTGGCACCGCGCCGGATCATGCGACGGCGGTTCATGTAGTGGGCGGTGTCGCGTGGATTGAGCCGTCGTGCATGTGATCCCAGCGGACACGCGTACCCGAATGGGTCCATTTCCTTGTAGTTGTAGTCGTTGTTGCGCATCGGATCCGCGCCCAACTCGGGGTCGTCCTTGTCCGGCGCGAGCACAAGCGGGGCGCCGCTGCGCCAGCGGCCCATGAACTTCGCGGCGAGCAATTCCTGACCTTCCGCGGTGTCGGCGTTCGCCCGCAGGTAATCGCGGAAGGTCCCGACATGCTCCTGCAGTCGGCGGTATGCCATGTAGCTGCCGTTGCGCGATAACACCTCGGGCTCAGGCAGATTGGCGACAGGACCGTTTTCGTCGGGATAGCCGAGGATGAACTCGCCGGGTTCCAGCGCTGGACCGGAACCTGGGGTGGGCTCTTCGCCGGACCCCTTCATCACCGGCTGCGATAGCCGGTCGCGGAAACCGAAGTGGTCGTGCGCGTAGTTGAACGGCGGTGTCGCATTGAGATCGAGATAAGACAGAGATCGCGCGCCGTCGGTGCGGGTGAGCAGCTTGTCGTGTTCCTCGATGGAGCGGCGGCATTGCTCTTCGGTGCGGGAGAACAAGATCGCGATTGCGTGCAGGTCCTCACCGGCCAGGCCGCCCACCCAATGCTCGGGCGCGGCGGTTCCGGTGTCGCCGAGGATGTTCGCGCGGGACGGCATGCCTTCGCGGAACTCGTCGGGAAATGTTGCCAACGACTCGCCGGGCACGCCCAGCGCGCGAAGGCCATTCCACGTGAACGCCAACGTGACCCAGCGATCCGAGCTGTCCATGGTGGCCTGCACATCGGCAGCGGACTGGACCTTGTCGAGCAGCTCGGTCAACCAGACGCGACCGCCCTCCGGCGTATCGAAGGACAGAAACTCATAGCGTCCGGTGATCGCCGGGGTACGGGTCAGCAGGATGTGCTGAATGTCGTCGAGCTCAAGCATCTATTGCATCTGGTCGAGCATGTTCGAGAAGGCGGCCTTGAGTCGCAGCGCCTTCTTGATCTCGTCGGCGGTGACGTAGGGGTACTCGCCATACTCGAGGAAGCTGGGGCACTGGTGCTCTCGGACGAACTTGACGAACGCTTCCGGGTTCTCCTTCCAATCCTCAGGGAAGCCTTCGAGATTGGTGAATACGGTTGTGATGCCGGTCTGACTGAACAGCTGCACGGCATCCTCGGTGTACTTGTCGAAGTCGGTGTCGAAGATGCCTTGGTACTGGAAGTGCAAGCCGGACCCGACGTCGAACAGCACCCAGCGCAGGTAGTGCAGACGCAGGGGCGCCAACACATCCGGGCTGCCGGCAATCGCTTCCTCGATTTGCTTGCCGTACGCCCGAACGGTCTCCTCGCGGCCTTCCTTCACTTTGGCGATGATCGAGAATCCGTAGCAGGCCGGCGTCCGCGGATAAACCGGACCATAACGTCCACGTTCGAGTTCGAAATAGCCCTCTTTGGGAATGGCCTTCGCGGCGGGTTTTGTCCAATCTTGATCCGGCATATCCGGCCCCCTTTCGCGCTACTGATGAGGCGAACGTAGCACCGTCGCCAGCGGCGTGATCGGTAATTGAAGACCGAGAAGCGAACAAAGCGTACCTGAATAGGGCGCCTAAGTTAACGAAGGCGATCCTTCTCATTGCAAATAGTTGCGATCATGAAAATTGTGAATAATCCATCGCGCCAAAGCCGACAGAATTACGCTTCGCACATAACGATCCAGCGCGTTGTCGGGGGAGTCTACGGCGGCGGGCCACTCACTCTAGGAGGGGAGCAGCCGTGCGAAGAAGCCAGCGCTACCTGATTTTGGGACTGACGATGACGGCGGTTCCGGTCGGCATTGTCACGGCGATACCAGCGTCGGCGGATTGCACGAGTGCCGGTGCTGCCACCGTGTGTGCACAGGGCACCGTCCGCGGCGGTGGTCCGAGCGCCCCACAGGCGGGGCCTGTTTACCCCTCCTATTGTGCCGACCCGTGGTATTGCGACGATGGCTGGGATCTCGATGTGATCATTCCTCCTCCCGATTTCGGACGCCCAGGCCGCCCGGGGGGCGGAGGCGGTGTCGGACGACGCTGAGCACCGTCTCCCAATCACCCACGAAACCAAGGAGTCTCACATGTTTATTCGTAGCCTCATTGGCGCCGGCGTGATCGCCGGTGCGACACTAATCGGCACCGCAGCAACCGCCGCCGCCGATCCGCCGAATTGCACAGCCGCCGACCTCGCCGGTGTCATGTCCGGCGTGAACGCCGGGATGTCGTCCTATCTGTTCACCCACCCGGATGTGAACGCGTTCTTCACCAGCCTCAAGGGCAAGGACAGGGATCAGATGCGCACGGAAATCACCGCGTATATGGATGCAAACCCACAGGTGCGAGACGAGATAGGGGCTGTTAGGCAGCCCGCGTCCGACTTCCGGGATCGCTGCAACGCGCCTGTTCCCGACGGGCCTATGGGCTAGCCGTCGAGCAGGTCACGGGGGAACGCTGCGGCTGTGTTCATGAGGACCCCCGCTCACGCCGCTAACCGGGGAAGTTACCTGACAGGTAGGTAATGCCCGATTGCGCGGTGCCCGTCAGGAGGCGGTGCCAGTAGTTCCCAGCGGCATACCGGCTTCGATGAAATCCAGCGCCCGGTACATCAGTTCGATTGAACCCGGCGCGCGGTCGATGATGGCCATCAACGCCCCCGCAAGTGCCCCGAAAAAGATTCGCAAATCGAAGTCGTCTGCGTCGCGTCCGGTCCGGCGGCTCCCGGCCTTCGCGAGCTCCTTGACGACGCGGCGGTGCACATCGAACTGGACGACCTTGAGTTCGGGCAGCGAGAAGACCAATCGCTGCCGGGTGCGTTCGAGTTCCCAGTCGTCCGCCGACACGGTGGCCATCGTGATGTCGAACGCACGCCGGAACGCTTGCATGGTCGAAAGGTCGGCGGGTTGCCGGGCCAGCGCCTCGACCGTCACCTGGTCCAGGTCGTCGGCCATCACCACTAGTTCCTTTGACGGGAAGTACCGAAAGAACGTGCTCGGCGAGACTTCGGCGGCTTCGGCGATCTCTTCGACAGTGGTATTGGCGTACCCCTTCTCGTCGAAGAGCTTGAACGCCACGCGTTGGATGGTGTCCCTGGTCTGGATCTTCTTACGCTCGCGAAGACCAAGGTTTTGGATAGCGACCCCCATAGACTCAATATGTCACGACACGGCGAGCGATATGCCCAGTCCGATCATCATGACGGCGATAAGGCCGTCGAGGATGCGCCATGTCAGCGGGGAGGCGAAGAGGCCGGCCAGCCGGCGTGCACCCAATCCGAGGGAAAAGAACCAGACCGCGCTGGCCGTGACCGCGCCGACGCCGAACAGCCACCTTTCGTCGCGATGCTCGTTGGCCAGCGCGCCGAGCAGGACGACGGTGTCGAGGTAGACGTGCGGGTTGAGGAAGGTGATTGCCGCGCAGGTCACCAGCACGTCGAGCAGGCGCGCGGGCGCCTTCTCGGACGGGGTCAGCGAGGACGGCCGCCAGGCACGCCGCGCGGCCAGCAGCCCGTAGCCGACGAGGAACAGGGCGCCGCCGAACTTGGCGATGTTCAGCGCGCTCGGGTGCGTGCTGATGAGGGCGCCCACTCCGGCGATGCCCGCTGAGATGAGCACGATGTCGGAGACGGTGCACAGCGCGACCACGGGGAGCACGTGCTCGCGGCGAATGCCCTGGCGCAGCACGAAGGCGTTCTGCGCGCCGATCGCGGCAATCAGCGTGAAGGAGGCGATGAAGCCGAGGACCAGGGGCGAGCTCATGGCATCGACGCTAGGGAGTGCGAGTCGATCAGTACAGCTAATGATTCTTCAGATGCATTAGGCTAACTTAACTATGCAGATCGACGTTCAGCAGCTCACCGCGTTCGCCGCGGTGATCGAACTCGGCAGCTTCGATGCGGCCGCGGCGCGGCTGCACGTGACGCCGTCGGCGATCAGCCAGCGCATCAAGGCGCTCGAGCAGCGGGTCGGTCAGGTGCTGGTCGTGCGGGAAAAGCCGTGTACAGCAACGGCTTCCGGTGTCCCGCTGTTGCGGTTGGCGGCGCAGACGGCGTTGTTGGAGGCCGAGGCGCTGGCTGAGATGGGCGGCGGTGAAGGTGCAGCCCCGCGAATTGCGGTGGCGGTCAACGCCGATTCGATGTCAACCTGGTTCACCGGGGTGTTCGACGCTTTGGACGACGTGCTGTTCGATATCCGGATCGAGGACCAGGACCATTCGGCGCGGCTGTTGCGCGAGGGCGTGGTGATGGGTGCGGTGACGACCGAACGCAACCCCGTTAGCGGCTGTCGGGTGCAGCCGCTGGGTGTGATGCGCTACATCCCTGTCGCAAGTCCGGCTTACGTCAAGCGGTACCTGGCAGATGGGTTCACCGCACGGGCGGCGGCGGCAGCGCCCTCGCTAGCGTGGAACCGCGACGACGCGCTACAAGACATGCTGGTACGCAAGATCTTTCGCCGTGACATCGCCCGCCCACAACACTTCGTGCCCACGGCCGAAGGCTTCGGTAGTGCGGTACGAGCCGGTTTGGGTTGGGGGATGTTCCCCGATAGCCTGGCCGCGCCGGCGCTGAAAAGCGGCTCGTTCGCCCGAGTCGCCGACGAACATCTCGACGTGCCGCTGTACTGGCAGTGCTGGAGGCTGGACAGCCCGATCGTCAGCCGCATCACCGAAGCCGTGCGATCAGCCGCATCGGGGCTGCGTCGGCGGTAGTCGACGGCGCACGCAAGAATCTACGCAGGTCGTACGGGCTGGCCGCCGCGCTGGCCAAGGATCCCAACGACCGCTTCGCTCGCTGCAGCGACTTCGCCCGGGCGCTTACCGAACAGACGCAGACTGCCGGCGCGCCGACACCTGCCGCGCCAACCACACCGGCGCCCATCAGCCGACCAGCGGCTTCGACAAGTGCACCGCCCGCGCCCCCCGTGCCGAAACCAGCCGAGAAGCAGGGTCGTGACCACCGTCGGTTGGCGCTGGTCGCCGCCGCGATCGTGATCGTCCTGGCTACCGCCGTCGCGTTAGCTTGGCGGCCATGGGAGCAGCGCCGCCGCGAATCCGCCACGCTAAGTCCGGCGCCTGCACCGACCTGGACCTCAAGTACGACGCCGCTGCCCATTGCAGCCGGACCCGTGCCCGTTCCCAGCGTGAACAGCCCACCCGCGGGTCCGACGCCGCAGGGTCAACCAGTGGATCCGGCCAGCACCGGCCCAGCCGAAGGATCGTCATGCAGCCACGGATCCCGGATTCGCCCGTATCCGCGCCGCCGCGCGCTGGTGCAATCGGGTCCGACGCCATGTTCGGCGCGCCGGTCTGGTCGTTCACCGACGCCTACAGCGCGAACGCCCCGACCTACATG
>JBKOYU010000204.1:0-4268 GCA_046725575.1 Actinomycetota bacterium
GCACAGGTTGCGCGAGCCCTTGACCATGAACTCGCCCTTGGCTTCGCCGAACTTCTCCTTGAGCGCCTCGATCTTGTCCCACAGCGGCCGGTCCTGGGGGTTGGCCGCCCAGGTCCACAGGCACAGGTGGCCGTTGGGGTACGACCAGTAGCCGCCGCCGGACTTGCCCCAGCTGCCGGCGTCCAGCGCTTTGGTTTCGGTCTTGGACTCGCCGGTGCTGCGCCGGGAGGTGGTGGCGGCGTAGTTCCAGTGCGTCGCGGTCACGTGGTAGCCGTCGGCGCCGTTTTCCGCCTGGACCTTCCAGTTGCCGTCGTAGACATAGGTCGAGGAGCCCCGCAGCACCTCGAGGCCTTCCGGCGACTGGTCGACGAGCAGGTCGATGACCTTGGTCGTGTCGCCGAGGTGCTCGGAGAGCGGCAGCACGTCGGGGTTGAGGCTGCCGAACAGGAACCCGCGGTAGCTGTCGAAGCGGGCGACCTTCGTCATGTTGTGCGACCCGTGCGTGTTGAACGATTCCGGGTAGCCTGCCCCCTCGGGGTCCTTCACCTTCAGCAGGGTGCCGTCGTTGCGGAACGTCCAGCCGTGGAACGGGCAGGTCAGCGTCATCCGGTTGTCGGTCTTGCGACGGCAGACCATCGCACCGCGGTGCGCGCAGGCGTTGATCAGGAGATGCAGCTCGCCGTCCTTGTCGCGGGTGACGACGACGGGCTGCCGACCCATGTAGGTCGTGAAGTAGTCACCCGGGTTGGGCAGCTGGCTCTCGTGCGCCAGGTAGATCCAGTTGCCTTCGAAGATGTGCTTCATCTCCAGCTCGAAGATCTCGTCGTCGGTGAAGATCCGACGGTTGGCCCGGTAGATGCCGGCCGCCGGGTCCTCGATCACCGCATCGCCGAGGACGGTTGCGATGTGGTCGAAATTTTCTGTGATCGGTGCGGTCATGTCGCCTCCAGATGTCGCGTTTCATGAACCCTCGCATTGCGTGGCAGCGGCCACACTGGTCAAATTGCCAGTCCTGGCCTAGGCACCGATTGATCAATTCGGACGATCAATCGCCCGAAATTTGGTCCTTGTTCTGTATGGATGCACGCCATAATGTGGGTCACGTATTGCCGGTCACACCGGACTAATCCAACCCAACGCGAGACGGATCCATGGAGCTACGCCACTTACGCTATTTCGCGGTAGTTGCCGAGACCTGCCACTTCGGGCAGGCCGCCGCGCAGCTGCATGTGGCGCAGCCGGCGCTGTCGCATGCGGTCCGGCAATTGGAAGCGGAACTGGACGTCACGCTCTTCAATCGCACCACTCGGCAGGTCTCGTTGACCGCGGCCGGCGAATTTCTGCGGGATGAAACCGCGCGGATTCTGGCCGGCGTCGACAACGCCGTCCGTGGTGTACGCAGGATCGCCGCGGGCCGCAGCGGGCTGGTGCGGCTGGGCCTCACGGGGACCGCCGCCTTCTCGCATCTGCCCCGCATCGCTCGGCTGGTCAAGCGGGAGCTGCCGGGCGTGGCGTTGGAGATCCAGGCCGACATGCTCACACCCATTCAGTGCGAGGGCCTGCGCACCGGCTCCCTTGACCTGGGCGTGCTGCGGCCGCCCGCGGTCGGCGCGGACATCGAGCTGCGCACCATCGACGTCGAGTCGCTGGTGCTGGCCGTCTCCGTCGACCACCGCCTCTCGGTCGAGCCCGTCGTATCGATGGCCGACCTGCGCAACGAGCCGTTCGTGGCGTACGAAAGCCGTGACTCGGCGGTCAACGAGGCGGTGTTGCGCAGCTGCCGGCGCGCCGGATTCGTCCCGCACCGGGAGCATGTGGCACCGGGCACGGCCGTGCTGCTGGCACTTGTCGCCGCCGGCCTGGGCGTGGCGGTGGTGCCGGAATCGGTGCGTGCACTGCCGCTCGACGGATTGGTCTTTCGCGACCTGGTCGACGCGGGAAGCGTCGAACTCGCCCTGGCCTGGCGCAGCGGCGAGGACAACCCGGTCGTCGAGGCGGTCGTCGGCGTGCTGCAGGCGGCATTCCAAATCGACTCTCTCCCAACCCAACTCGCGACCGGAGGATTGACGTGAAGATCACGCGGGTGGAGGCTATCCCGTTCGCCATCCCATACGTCAAGCCGCTGAAGTTCGCCTCCGGCGAAGTGCATGTCGCCGAGCATGTGCTGGTGCGGGTGCACACCGACGACGGAGTGACCGGCGTCGCCGAGGCACCACCCCGGCCATTCACCTACGGCGAGACCCAGGCCGGCATCATCGCGGTGATCGAGCAAGTGTTCGCCCCGCAGATCGTGGGCCTCGCATTGACCGAGCGTGAGGTGGTCGGCGCGCGGCTGGCCCGCACCGTGGGCAATCCGGCCGCCAAGGCCGCGATCGACATGGCGATGTGGGATGCGCTCGGCCGCACCCTCGGGCTGCCGGTCAGCGATCTGCTCGGCGGCTACACCGACAGGATGCGGGTCAGCCACATGCTCGGGTTCGACGATCCCGCCAAGATGGTCGCCGAGGCCGAGCGGATGGCCGATACCTACGGCATCCGCACCTTCAAGGTGAAGGTCGGCCGCCGCCCGGTTTCGCTGGACACCGCGGTCGTGCGCGCGCTGCGCGAGCGCTTCGGCGACTCCGTCGAACTGTACGTCGACGGCAACCGGGGCTGGACGGCGTCGGAGTCGCTGCGCGCCATGAAGGATATGGCCGACCTCGATCTGCTCTGGGCCGAGGAGCTGTGCCCGGCCGACGACGTGCTCGGCCGCCAGTGGCTGGTCAAGCAGCTCGACGTCCCGTTCATCGCCGACGAGTCGGTCCCGACGCCGGCCGACGTGACCCGCGAGGTGCTCGCCGGCGCCGCCACCGCGATCAGCATCAAGACCGCGCGGACCGGCTTCACCGGCTCAAAGCGGGTACACCACCTCGCCGAGGGGCTCGGCCTGGAGGTCATCATGGGTAACCAGATCGACGGACAGCTCGGCACCGCCTGCACGATCGCCTTCGGCGCCGCATACCAACTGACCTCGCGCCAGGCCGGTGAACTGTCCAACTTCCTTGACATGAGCGACGACCTGCTGGCCGAGCCACTGCAGATCCGCGACGGCGTGCTATGCGTGCCGCCCGGGGCGGGCCTCGGCGTCGAGATCGACCCCGACAAGCTCGCCCGCTACCGCACCGACAAGTAAAACAGCCCAAAAGGAAAGTAGGAGAACAACAATGACAATTTTCGACACGCCCGCCGAACAGGCGTCCGCTGCCGCTTCGGGAGCCTCGGCAACCGAGCGGTTCCACGCCGACAAGTCACCGTTCGAGGCGGTCAAGGACACCCCCAAGGAACGGGTCGACATGCTGGCCCGTGAGGTGCTCGACGCTGTCGAGGCGACGATCCGCAAGCACAAGGTGACCTACGACGAGTACAACGCGCTCAAGGCGTGGCTGATCCAGGTCGGCCTGGACGGCGAGTGGCCGCTGTTCCTCGACGTCTGGGTCGAGCACGTGGTCGAGGACGTCGCCACCGCTCACCGGCACGGCAACAAGGGCACCATCGAGGGCCCGTACTACGTGCCGAACTCCCCCGACCTCGGCGCCGAGGGCACCCTGCCCATGCGCGACGGCGAAAAGGGCACCCCGCTGGTGTGGCAGGGCACGATCACCAGCACCGACGGCACTCCGCTCGCCGGCAAGGTGGAGCTGTGGCATGCCGATGCCGACGGCTTCTACTCCCAGTTCGCGCCCGGCATCCCGGAGTGGAACCTGCGGGGCAGCTTCTCCACCGGACCCGACGGCAAGTTCAAGATCACGACCATCCGGCCTGCGCCCTACCAGATCCCCACCGACGGCGCGTGCGGCAAGCTCATCGCCGCGGCCGGCTGGCACGCCTGGCGCCCGGCCCACCTCCACGTGAAGGTGACCGCACCGGGCCACGAGCTGCTCACCGCCCAGCTGTACTTCCCCGGTGACCCGCACAACGAGGACGACATCGCCACGGCGGTGAAGCCGGAGCTGATGCTGGACCCGATCCCGCAGCCCGAGGGCGGAGAAAAGATCATCTACAACTTCGTCCTCGACCCAGTGCAGGACTGACCCCGGCATGCTCTTTCACGTGCGGATGGACGTCCGCATCCCCCACGATCTCGACCTGGAGACTCGGGCCGAGATCGTGGCCCGGGAGAAGGACTACTCACAAGAGCTGCAACGAGCCGGCAAATGGCCCCACATCTGGCGCATCGTCGGCGAGTACTCGAACTTCTCGATCTTCGACGTCGAGTCGAACGACGAGCT
>JBKOYU010000227.1:0-3145 GCA_046725575.1 Actinomycetota bacterium
CAAATACAGCGCGCGTTTGTCGCCGAACGCGCTGATGCCTGGCTGTTTGGTCTCCAACCCGATCTGCACCAACGGGATCCTGAACGTCGGTCCACAGGTTGGAATCGGCAACAGTGGCGGGTTCAACGGCGGCGTCCTGAACGCAGGCGTCGGCAGCGTCGGCATCCTCAACAACGGCATCGCCAACGCCGGCGTGCTCAACGGCGGGACGGCCAACTTCGGCATCGCTAACCAGGGCACCGGTAACCAGGCCCTGCTCAACGGCGTTACCGGTAACCAAGGCACTCTCGACTTTGGTAAGGGCAGTCTGCTCGGACTCGCTGGATAGCGCCGGAGCCTGTACGCCGAAGGGCGCGTCATCACACGGTGCCCTCGGTGGGATTCGAACCCACACTGTCTGGGTTTTGAGTCCAGTTCCTCTGCCAGTTGGGATACGAGGGCGTCTTCGTTCTCGCGGCTTCCCACCATAGAGGATGCCCCGCGGTCGCTGATCGGGCGTGCGACAGCCACAATGTGACCCATGACCGGGTCACCGACCGACGCCGACAAGCCGCGCCGCGTTCTCGTAGCCGAGGACGAGGCACTCATCCGGCTGGACTTGGCCGAGATGTTGCGCGAAGAAGGCTACGAGATCGTCGGCGAGGCCGGCGACGGGCAGGAGGCGGTCGATCTGGCCGAGAGCCTCAAGCCGGATCTGGTGATCATGGACGTCAAGATGCCGCGCCGCGACGGTATCGACGCCGCATCGGAGATCGCCAGCAAGCGGATCGCGCCGATCGTCATCCTGACCGCGTTCAGCCAGCGTGACCTGGTGGAGCGGGCCCGCGACGCCGGCGCGATGGCGTACCTCGTCAAACCGTTCAACATCACCGACCTCATCCCCGCGATCGAGGTGGCGGTGAGCCGGTTCGGCGAGATCACCGCGCTGGAAAACGAAGTCGCGACGCTGTCGGACCGACTGGAGACGCGCAAGCTGGTCGAGCGCGCCAAAGGTTTGCTGCAGACCAAGCAGGGGATGACCGAGCCCGAGGCGTTCAAGTGGATCCAGCGCGCCGCGATGGATCGCCGGACCACCATGAGGCGCGTCGCCGAGGTGGTGCTGGAAACCCTCGATGCACCGGAGAAAGCGTAAATACTGCGTTTCCGACGCGCCGTTGGTAACGATTTAGCAGTCGGTCGGCGGTGTGCGTTTTCCAACATCACGCGACATGGCCATGCGTTGGCTATGGTCGTCCCGAAGCATCGCCGCCCTGGCCGACCTGGGCTGGTGCGCCGATGCCGATGACAACATTGACCCGGAGGTGAAACGTGCGCGGTCGCGTGGCACGGAGTGCATTTGCTCTAGGTAGTGCGGGGCTGATTGTGCTGGGCATGACGAGCTGTAGCCAGCAGTCCCAGCAGAGTGAGGAAGCGGCGCCGACCGAGCTGAAGATCGTCGAACAGGTTCCGATCGACGCGAACGGCAAGCAGATCAAACCACCGGACATCGCCACGGCGGCCGATCCCGCCGGTGATGGAAAGGCCAACTGCCCGCCGCTGAGCATCGCGATGGCCGGCGCGCTGACGGGCGCCGATGCCGCGCTCGGCATCAACATCAAGAACGGCGTGCAGATGGCCGTCGACAAGCACAACGCGGCCAATCCGGGCTGCCAGGTCCAGCTGAAGACGTTCGACACCGAGGGCGATCCACAGAAGGCCACGCAAATCGCGCCGCAGATCGTTGACGACGCATTCACGATCGGCCTCATCGGGCCGGCGTTTTCCGGCGAGACCGACGCCACCGGCAACGTCTTCAACCAGGCGGGTCTGGTCGCGACGACCGCGTCCGCGACCCGGGTCGACCTTTCGACGAAGGGTTGGCGGACGTTCTTCCGCGGCCTGGGCAACGACGGTAGCCAAGGTGAAGCCGTGGCGAATTATCTGAAGAATTCGCTTAACGCGAAGAAGGTCTGCGTCATCGACGACAGCACCGCGTACGGTTCTGGGCTCGCGCAAGTCGTGCGCACGACCCTTGGACCGGTCGCGGACAGCAGCTGCAATATTTCGGTCAAGAAGGGTGACAAGGATTTCTCGGCCGCGGTCACCCAAGTCAAGGGCGCCAGCCCCGACGCGGTGTTCTATAGCGGCTACTACGCCGAGGCCGCGCCGTTGGTGCAGCAGCTGCGTGACGGTGGCGTGACGGCGACGTTCGCGTCAGGGGACGGCACCAAGGATCCCGAGTACGTCAAGCAGGCCGGTGCGTCGTCAAAGGACACGATCCTGTCGTGCCCGTGCAGCCCGGCTCCTCCGGCGTTCGCCGATGAGTACACCAAGAAGTTCAACATGCCCCCGAGCACGTACAGCACTGAGGGCTACGACCTGGGCACGATCATGGTGAAGGGCATCGACTCCGGCAAGATCACGCGGCCCGACCTGCTGGAATTCGTTCGCACCTACAACGGTCCCGGTGTGGCACGTCAATACAAGTGGAACGACACCGGTGAGCTGGCCAGCACCCAGATCTGGATCTACAAGGTCCAGTAGTCGCTGAACGAGGCGCGTCCGAGACCGTATGGCTCGGACGTGTTCTCGTTCAGATAGCTTGCGCGAGGAGCCCGCCACCGGATGAGCGTGATTGTCCCTGAGTGCGTTGACCAATACGCCTGCCTGGCCGCCAACATCACCTTCAACCTGGAAGGTCTGCGACACGGCTTCTGGCAGTTGACGATCGACGGTCTGTCGTGGGGCGCGATCTATGCTCTGGTGGCGGTTGGCTACACGCTGGTGTTCGGCGTGCTGCGGTTGATCAACTTCGCACATTCCGAGATCTTCATGCTCGGCATGTTCGGCGCGTACTTCGCGCTGGACAGGATCTTGGGCTTCGCCCCGAGCGGCAACGCCTATAACAAGGGCGTCATGTTGACCGTGTTGTATCTCGGCATCGCAATGCTATTCGCGATGGCGGTATCGGGTTCGGCGGCCATCGCGCTCGAGGCGGTGGCATACCGGCCCCTGCGCAGACGCCACGCGAAGTCGCTGGCATTCCTGATTACGGCGATTGGCGCGTCGTTCGTCATACAGGAATTCGTCCACTTCATCCTGCCGCACATCATCAAGGGCTACGGCGGCAGCAACGCCCAACAGCCGATCATCCTGGTACAGCCCA
>JBKOYU010000021.1:0-2903 GCA_046725575.1 Actinomycetota bacterium
GGTATACGCTGTTCCACCAGGGCCGCGGCGACCTGCTCGACCACATGCTCATTACCCGCAACCTGCTCGCCCATTACCGCGGCTCGGAGATCCACAACGAGATCCTCCACGACGAATCCGTCGCCTTTGGCACCGACCGCAAATACCCCGAATCCGACCACGCCCCGATGGTCGCCACGCTCCAGTTCGAATAGGCGCTGCTGGTTTCCCAGGAGCGGCCAGTTGGGGCGTCTGCCTCGCCGGGCGGGGAGGCGTGTGACGGCGCCGCGCCGCGCTCCAAGCGCTGCACAACCTGATCGTGGAAGCACCCGCCGAGCTGCGCGACCAGCTGCGGCACATGACCCGCATGCAGCTGCTGCGCACCTGCGCGGCGTGGCGGCCGGACACCGACGCGTTCCGCGACCCGGTCATCGCCACCCGCATCGCGATCAGATCTATCTACCAGCGGATCCTGGACCTGCACGACGAGATCGGCCTGTTCGACGCCCAGATCGCCGCGCTGGTCGAGGAGATCGCGCTCGAGCTGACCGCCGCGGTCGGCGTCGGACGGGAGGTCGCCGCTCAGCTGCTGTGCACCATCGGAGACAACCCCGAGCGGCTGGCTAACGAAAACGCCTTCGCCATGCTGTGCGGCGTCGCACCACTCCCGGCCTCCTCCGGCAAGACCGAGCGGCATCGACTTAACCGCGGCGGCGACCGCGCCGCTAACAGCGCTTGCACATGGCCGTCATCAGCCGCATGCGCATCGACCCACGCACCCAGGCCGCGTCTGTTGCATTGACGAAAGAGGTGCCCGGTCGGCAAGATCCGGCCGCGTGCAGCAGATCCGACCGACCCGCCGTCCAGCTCCTCCACATTCGGCATTCGCCGGCTTCCGGTTCCCGCCGGAGGTGATCGTGCTGGCGGTGCGCTGGTATCTGCGGTTCGGCCTGTCGTATCGGGATGTCGAGGAGCTGCTGGCCGAACGCGGCATCCACGTCGACCACGTCACCGTGCACCGGTGGGTGCAGCGGTTCACACCACGGCTGGCCGACGCGGCCCGGTTTGCCAGGCATCGGGTCGGCGACCGCTGGCACGTGGACGAGACCTACGTCAAGGTCGCCGGCCGGTGGGTGTACCTGTACCGGGCGGTCGACCAGTACGGGCAGGTCATCGACGTGTACGCATCAACCCGCCGCGACGCCGAGGCGGCCCGGCGGTTCTTCCACCGGGCACGGACCACCACGGGTGTGACGCCGACGGAGGTCATCACCGACCGCGCGCCGACCGACCCGCGGGTCCTCGATCACCTGTGGCCGGCGGCCTGGCACCACGTCGAGCGGTACGCGAACAACCGCGTCGAGGCTGACCATGCGCAGCTGAAGCGATGGCTGCGCCCGATGCGCGGGATCAAGACCATGACCGGTCTTCGGGTACTCGCCGCCGGTCACGCGTTCGTCCAGAACCTGCGCCGCGGCCACTACGAGTTGGCCGCCGACCAACCCCGAAACCTTCGACTCCCGGCGGCATTCCGTGAACTGGCCACGGCAGTCTGAGGGCTTCACCGGACGACCGGCCACCCCGGCCTGCGCCACGACCGGCTAATGCAACAGACCCCCCACAGCACGGAACTGGCGGCTGCCCGCTCAAACTTGAAGAGCCGCTAAACCGGGCCATCTGACGAGCGGCTCGCACCACTGGCACGTCCGGCTCACCTCGAGATTGAACAACGCAACATAGCCGGCGGACCAATGGCCTCATCGAGACGGCGGCGACGGACGCTAGCCGTACACGGGGGTTTTGCCTGGGCCCTCGATCAGGAACCGCAGCGACGTGGGATCAAGCTCGATACCGTCGAGGCCCTCTCCTCGGGCAACACTGCCGGCGGCTGGATCCTCGAACAACGGCCTCAGATAGGACTGCACGTCCGCCGATATGCCCTCGGGGATGCGACGTTCCTTGAGATCGTCGATGGTGTCGGGGTGCTCCGTGAGGTAGTCGGATAGCAGGGGCCATCGTGATTTGACGATGGTCCAGAGTGCGAGCCGCTCGCGCGGGTGCTCAAGTTCGGCAGGTCGGCCCTCGAGGACCTGGACCGCGCGCTGGATGCCGTAGGCGTTGACCAGCCGTTTCATGGCCCGCGGGTTGGGTTCAAGCAATTGTGCGAACGCCGTGAGTGTGTGCTCGATATGCTCTTGCAGGGTGGGACTGGCCAGGCGTCGGACCGCCGCCTCCCTGCGGACTTGGCTTTCCTCCGGGGTGTCACCTGGATTGCGGTCAAGTTCGCCCTGGATCGAGTCTTCGGTACCCAGCTCGGAAAAGTCGCACTCTGCCCGGCGAACTAGTTCATCGTGGGCGGCTTGCCTGTCCTCCTCCGGTGGGGATAGCAGCCGATCCCAGAACAGGCGTTGGTTGTCAGGCGAGATCGTCGGGACCGAGGCAGACAGCTGAAAGGTCTTCTCGAGGAACAGATGGCCGAGCGGTCGGCCCGGATCAATAGCTGTCTTTACATAGTCTCCATAGATCCGGCTGTATGCGTCGTAGAACCAGTGGCGGTCGGCCGCGACGACGAAAGCAACCGGGGCGTCTCGAAGTAGCGTTTGAACCCCCTCGAGCAATTCCACGAGATACTCGGCACGACAACGGTCTAGGTCATCGATGAAGATCGCGATCGGACGATCGATCGTGTCAACGAGCCGGTTGAATCGACGCCTCATCGCGTTCATCGGATCCCGGGTTTGACTGATGAAGGTTCGGGCTCCTTGCTCGGATCCGCCGGTGACCGAGCTCATCAGACCATGGAGGCCACCCACCGCCGCAACAACACTGGAAATCGTCCCTACGAGGACTCCGACCGGATCATCGCTGGTGAACTTCCCGGTCACGGCCACCAGAACCACGACCCCAGCGGCCAATGCCACCAC
>JBKOYU010000600.1:0-4047 GCA_046725575.1 Actinomycetota bacterium
GGTATACGCTGGCGAATTTGCAATCAATCGCCGTTTATTGCGTGTGGACCAACGATCTATTGTGTAGAACTGAAAAATACGGCAGTTTGTTGTGTGGAGGTGATCATGGAGCGTTTGGACGACACCGATGAACGCATTCTCGCCGAGCTGGCCGAAGACGCCCGGGCGACGTACGCCGAGATCGGCCAGCGAGTGAACCTGTCCGCTCCGGCGGTCAAGCGGCGGGTCGACCGCATGCTCGACAACGGCGTCATTCGCAGTTTCACCACGGTCGTCGACCGCAACGCGTTGGGGTGGAATACCGAGGCCTATGTGCAGGTGTTCCGCCACGGCACCATCGCTCCCGATGAACTGCGAAAGGCGTGGATCGACATCCCTGAGGTGGTCAGTGCGGCCACCGTCACCGGGACCGCCGACGCGATGCTGCACGTGCTGGCCCGCGATATGCGCCATTTGGAGGAGGCGCTCGAGCGGATTCGCTCCGCCGCTGATGTCGAGCGCAGCGAGAGCATCGTGGTGTTGACGAACATCATCGATCGGATGCGGGGCTGAGCGGCTAACCGCAGGGTGGCGCTGATATGGCAGACGCCGTCGTGTAGAAACCCCACGTGAGCACATCAGGGGGCATCGTCATCGTGGGCGGCGGCCTGGCAGCCGCGCGCACCGCTGAACAACTACGCCGTTCCGAGCACACCGGATCGATCACGATCGTCAGCGACGAGGAGCATTTGCCCTACGACCGGCCCCCGCTGTCCAAGGAAGTGCTGCGGGCCGAGACCGACGACGTCACGCTGAAGCCGGCGGAGTTCTACGACGAGCACGACATCACGGTGCTGCTGGGTAAGGCCGCGCGGTCGATCGACACCGCTGCGCAGACGGTGACACTGGCCGACTGCAGCGAGCTGGCCTATGACGAGCTGGTCATCGCAACGGGCTTGGTGCCGAAGCGAATTCCGTCGTTCCCGGACCTGCCGGGCATCCACGTGCTGCGGTCATTCGACGAGAGCCTGAAGCTGCGCGACGAAGCGGGCTCGGCGCGCAATGCCGTCGTCGTCGGCGCCGGGTTCATCGGCTGCGAGGTGGCGGCCAGCCTCCGCGGCATGGGCGTCGACGTCGTCCTGGTGGAGCCGCAGCCGGCGCCGCTTGCGTCGGTGCTCGGTGAGCAGATCGGGTCGTTGGTCGCACGGCTGCACCGCGCCGAAGGCGTCGATGTGCGATGCGGCGTCGGAGTCGCCGACGTCCGCGGGACCGAGAAGGTCGAGAAGGTCAAGCTGAGCGACGACACCGAACTCGACGCGGATCTCGTCGTGGTCGGCATCGGCTCGCATCCCGCGACGGCCTGGCTGGAGGGCACCGGCATCGAGGTCGACAACGGCGTGGTGTGCGACGCGGTCGGCCGGGCCAGCGCGCCGCACGTGTGGGCGATCGGCGACGTGGCTTCATGGCGCAACACTGTGGGACATCAAGTCCGCGTGGAACATTGGAGCAACGTCGCAGACCAGGCCCGCGCGTTGGTGCCGGCGATGCTGGGCCGGGACGCGCCGGCCGCCGTCACGGTGCCGTACTTCTGGAGCGACCAGTACGACGTCAAGATCCAGTGCCTCGGTGAGCCGGAGGCCACCGATACCGTGCACGTCGTCGAGGATGACGGCCGCAAGTTCCTGGCGTTCTACGAGCGTGACGGCGTGGTCGCCGGTGTGGTCGGCGGCGGCATGCCGGGCAAGGTCATGAAGGTGCGCGCCAAGATCGCCGCGGGCGCACCGATCGCCGACGTGCTCGGCTAGCGATTTGTGTGCGTTCAGGAGCGATCAGCGCTCCTCGATGCACACAAATCGCGTCAGAACTCGCCGAGATAGAAGCGCGTGCCCTGATCGTCGGTGCACTGCGCCATCTTCCCGTAGGGCTGCTGCGACGGCTCCTCGATGACCGTGCCGCCGGCCTCGCGCACCCGGGCCACCGCGGCGTCGACGTCTTCGACGGTCCACATCGGCACGGTCACCTGCGCGGCGCTGCTGCCCGCGACGCCGGCCATCGGATGGGTCTGCTCCACCTGCCAGCCGTCGTCGATGCGGCCCGGCTCGAAGGTCCAGTACAACACGCGGCTGTAGAACGCCTTGAAGGCCGTCGAGTCGGTCACCTCGTAGGTGATGTACGAAAGTTCGCCTGGCCCATTGCCATTGAGCGCTGGGCGAGGTTCACCTGCAGTCGGCTGGAACACCGCGAACTCAGTGCCCTGAGGATCCGTCGCACCGAGCACGGTCCCAAAGTCAAACTCCTGCGGTTCGTCGACCGTCCCACCGCCGGCGAGGATGGCCTGCCGCGCGCCCTGCAGATCAGCGACCGCGTAGCAGCAGAACAGCGTGCGCGCTCCCGCGACGCTGTAGATCCCGATGTGCTGGCTGGTGTTGGTGACCTCGTGGGTCGAGGGGTCGTAGGTCCAGCCGAGCACATGACCGTAGAACGCAGCGGCGCGGTCGGCGTCGGGTGTCCATACCGAGACGTAGCCGACGTCCCCGTGCTGGATCGGCGTTGCGGCTCCGGTCACCGGTCCGCTGAGCATCCAGCGGTGCCCGAACGGGTCGATGATCGTGGCGTTGCGCGCGCCGTAGTTCTCGTAGGGTTCGCGCTGCACCTCGGCGCCCCGGTCGCGTGCCCGCTGCAGCGCGCCGTCGGTGTCGGGCACGTGCAACATCAGGCTCACTGAAACAGCCTGCGGCGCAGGAGCTTTCAATCCGAGTTCGGAGTACTCATCGGCCAGGTAGAGCACACCACCGGCAAGCGCCAGTTCGGCATGGCCGATGCGGCCGTCGTCCATCACGATCGGTTCGCCGACCAACGTTGCGCCCAATGCGTCGACATACCAGTCGATGGCCGCGCGCGCGTTGGCGACAGCGAGGTACGGCAACGCGGCGGGTCGCGGTGGCGCGGACGCGACGGGTTGGGCGGGCTCGTTGAGTTCGGCGATGGCGGTATCGGTGCCACTCATGACAACTCCTTGCGTTCGATTCGGAAGGGACACTGCGGATTCCAGGCGTGCGCGGAGGCGGGCCGCAAACGCCGGATCGGGCTGGACCGGAAGCTCGTCGCCATGCAGCACAGTCAGCGGATCGTGGCTGTTGTTCATGACTTCCCTCCTTCCGGCTCCGGGTAGTGAGATCTGAAGGCGCGGCGGGCCCGCACCAATAGCGCCTCGGTGGCGTGCACGGTGCGTCCGATCAATTCAGCGCACTCCGGCACCGAGCAGTCGTCCATGTAGCGCAGCGCCAATACCGTGCGGTGCTGTTCGGGGAGTCTGGCCAGCACGCTCTCCGCGACGATGCGGTCCAGCGCCGCGTCCCAGTCGTCGACAGGGTCGACCGGCTCGGGCAGGTCGGCCACCGGCACGCTGAACCGGTCGTGCCGACGCCGGTAGTGGTCGGCCAGCTTGTGACGCGCCACCCCGAGCAGCCACGGCACGGTCATGGGTGGCGGCGTGTCCTTGCGGGCGGCGTCCATCGCCGCCAGAAAGGTTTCCGACGTCAGGTCCTCGGCGGTTCCGCGGTCGCCGCAGCGCCGGACGAAATATCCGTACACGACCGGCAGTGCATCGTCGTACAGCGCCAGCAGGGCCCGCGGAGCGTCGTTGCCATCCGGTTCGGCGCTCACACTCTTATCGTCGCCGCCGTTGCCCTAACTCCGACGCCCCAATCGAGAATTTTTTGGGGTTCCCTTCTCGTCCAGCGCCGACAGCCCATCGCTGACCGTGTCGAACGCGTCGCCCAGCGCCTGCGCAAGCGAGACTGACTCGTCGGCCAGCCAGTGCTCGTACGCCGACAGTGCCACTCCGAGCATCGTCCACGCCACCGTCTGCGGCACGAGGTCTTCGGCCTTGGCGCCAAGGCGCTGCGCCACGAAGGCGGCGACGACCGCCCGCCAACCGGCATACATCGTCATCGAGTACGCCTGCAGCGCAGCGGTCTCCAGGATGACACGCATCCGTTGCCGGTGCCGGGCGGTCTCCTTCTCGTCAAAGCTGTTGAACGCCAACAGGGCTGTGCGCAACGCCTC
>JBKOYU010000292.1:0-3261 GCA_046725575.1 Actinomycetota bacterium
CTACGGATTACTGAGAATTCACCTGCAATCCACTTCGGTCAGGATGACGGCATCTGGGGCCCAGTAATACTTGGCGGCTGTCTCACGACATAGGTGACATCGTTGCGAGTCGGGAGGTCGGCCATGGCGAAGCCGCAGTTCGTCGCTACCGCTGTCGTGTTGGAAGGATTCGGCAAACTCAAGGGCGCCGATGGCGCTCCGATCGAAGATGCGCGGCCTTCCCCTCGACGCGCGCTCAGAGTCGCGGTGTGCCAGCATAGGACCGTGACGCCACGCCAGATCGCGGTATCGATCGGTGCTGCGGCAGTTGCGACTTGGGCCTTGCAGGGTGCGACGATTCCATCCGCGCAGGCGGCGCCGTGCCCCGACGCCGAGGTGGTATTCGCCCGTGGCACTACCGAGGCACCTGGTCCTGGTCCCACCGGAGACGCGTTTATCGACGCGCTGCGCACTCGGCTCGGCCCGAAATCGGTCGGGGTGTACGCGGTCGACTACCCCGCTACCACCGACTTCCCCACCGCCGTCGATGGAATTACGGACGCTCGCGCACATATCCTTACCACCGCCGCCAGCTGTCCTAAGACCAGGATGGTGCTCGGCGGGTTCTCCCAGGGCGCGGCGGTCATGGGCTTCGTTACCGCAAGCGTTGTGCCTGATGGGGTTTCCCCTCTGGAGGTGCCTGCGCCCATGCCGCCCGACGTGGCCAACCACGTCGCAGCGGTCGCCCTCTTCGGAAAACCATCGACGCGCTTCATGCGTGCGATCAATGACCCGGACATCGCCATCGGCCCACAGTATGTGGCCAAGACCATCGACTTGTGTGTAGACAACGATCTGGTCTGCGATTCCGACGGCAGGAGCTTCTCGGCGCACAACCAGTACATCGACGCCGGAATGGTTGACCAAGGAGCGACTTTCGTCGCGAATCAACTCCAGGCGAGTTGGGCCGCGGATGCGGCGGTGCAGCCGCCAGCTGCCGGTGTGGCTCCGTCACCGCAGACGCCGCCGGCGCCGCTGCCACTTTCCGCTCCTGCAGCTCCGGTTGCACCGGCGGCACCCGCTGCTGGAATTGCCGGTCCGACACCGCATTTGCCGTCTGCCCCGGTGCCTCCCGGACCGCCTGCGGCTCCAGTTGCACCGGCGCCGCCTGTTGCCCCCCTCGCCTGACTAAAGCGACCTGAAGCTCATCAAACACGTGACGAGCGTCGGGCCCGGGTCTGTTTACGTTCCCTCGGCGTAACGCGTCAGGAAGCCGACGGCCGCGATCGCCGCGGAGACGCCGACCACGCCCCACAGCACGAACGGGAAGACCAGTGAAACCGGGGACCAGCCAACGCTGGAGAACGTTACTGCCGTGTAGAACAGCCAGATTAGGCGGTAGACGCACCACAGTGCGGTGAGGCCGCTGGCAATCCCGATCCCTAGGGCCGTTGTGCGGTCGACCCGGTTGATCTGTTCCTCGATGCGGGTGGGCACGATCTTCACTGGTGTTTCCTTTCGGTGGTGCGCTGCACATGCGAGATTCAGATCTCCGACCCCGCCTACAACGTCAACATCAGCTTCCGGACCGACTACCCAGACCAGAAGTCGGTGGCCGACTACATCACCCAGACCCGCGACGGATTCCTCAACGTGGCCAAATCGTCGGCGCCGCGCGACTTGCCGTACGAGCTGGACATCACCTCGACCAATTACGGGTCAGCGATACCGGCGCGTGGCACGCAGACCGTGGTGTTCAAGACGTACGAGAACATCGGAGCCGCGCACCCGCAAACGACTTTCAAGGCGTTCAACTGGGACCAGACGTATCGCAAGGCGATCACTTACGACACGTTGTGGCAGCCGACCGCGGATCCGTTGAAGACCGTCTTCCCCGTCGTGGAGAGTGAATTGCAGAAGCAGACGGCACAGCAGGTGCCGATCGCGCCGACCGCCGGCTACGACCCGATGAACTACCAGGATTTCGCTGTGACGAATGACGTGGTGATGTTCTTCTTCAGCCAGGGTCAGCTGCTGCCCGAAGCAGCAGGCGCTACGCAGGTATTGGTCCCGCGTGCCGCGATCGACCCGATGCTGGCCTGAGGCCCCTAACATAGCCGCGCCGAGTCGGACACGGCAGTAAGGTGCTGTTCGTGCGCAGGAACCCGTTAGCCAACGGCCGTGGCCGCTGGTTGGCGCTTGCGGCCTCGGTCGTCGTCGCTGCCGCGATGGTCTACGCCCAAAGCACAGAGCCTCGGTGCTGCGCTGAGAACGCGGCCGTAGCCCCGACGCCCCAGGGACCCGCGCCGGCAAGCGCGCCGTCCGTCGCGAGTCCCACGGAGGCGGAATTGTTGGCGGCAAGCGCGCCTGTCGCTGCCCAGGACTTCCAGTTCGCGTTACCACCTGGCGTCGCGCCGGAGGAACGGTTGCAGGTCCACACCATCTGGGCGGCCCGCGCCATCAGCCTCCTGTTTCCCGAAATCACCACCATCGGCGGGTACCGGCAAGATCCTCTGCCGTGGCATCCCAACGGGTTGGCGATCGACGTGATGATCCCGAACTATCACACCGACGAGGGCATTGCGCTCGGCAACCAAATCGCCGGGTTCGCCTTGGCGAATGCGAAGCGATGGGGAGTGCTCCATGTGATCTGGAGGCAGGGCTTCTACCCGGGCATCGGTGCGCCGAGTTGGACGGCGGATTACGGCAATGAAACCGCCAACCACTTCGACCACGTTCATATCTCCACAGACGGCGGCGGATACCCGACCGGGCGCGAAACCTACTACATCGGATCCATGCGCCGCTGAACTGATAGGCGGCACCCGCGTCCGCCGAGCGCCGCACGTTCGGTTCGGCCCGCCACCCTTTCGAGTGGCGGGCCGACTGAGTGCTACGGCGTTCAGGGCTGCGTGGTCAGAACCGGTAGGTTGCCGCCCTTGAGGACCGGCGGCCGCACCACATTGCGCTTGGGCGCAGTGGTGACGACGATCTTTCCGTCGCGGCAGCTGACGATCTTGCCGTCAACGAAGACATCCTGGCCGTTGTCGATCGGGATGTCATAACCGTCCGCGTCGGTATAGGTGCACCCGCCGCTGCCGGGCGTCGGGTCGTTGTCGACGGCGTAGGCGGTTGCCGGGGCCACTGCGAGAACGGCCAGGGCGCCGAGAAGCGTCGCTGCGTACTTGAAACCGGTCACCTTGCGGGTGGTTGAAGTGGTCATCGTGGGTTCCTCTCGTGATGGTTTGGGGTCTTGGGTTGGTTTGTTGTTGAGAGGAATAC
>JBKOYU010000443.1:0-1571 GCA_046725575.1 Actinomycetota bacterium
ACCGGCGCGGGCAAGGCGTTCTGTGCCGGCGCCGACCTCACCGCGCTGGGCGCGGCCACCGAGGACGGCCTGCGCGGCATCTATGACGGCTTCCTCGCGGTCGCTAACTGTGCGTTGCCCACGATCGCGGCGGTCAACGGCGCAGCCGTCGGCGCAGGGTTGAATCTGGCGCTGGCCGCTGATGTCCGAATCGCCGGTCCGGCAGCGCTTTTCGACCCACGATTCCAGAAGCTCGGCATCCATCCTGGCGGCGGTGCGACGTGGATGCTGCAGCGCACAGTCGGTCCGCAAGTGGCCCGCGCCTCGCTGCTTTTCGGCATGCGCTTCGATGCCGAGGCCGCGGTGCGCTACGGGCTGGCGCTCGAGATCGCCGACGATCCAGTCGCGGCGGCACGGGAACTCGCCGCCGGGCCGGCCGCCGCACCCCGCGAAGTGGTGATCGCCACCAAAGCCTCGATGCGCGCAACCGCCAACCCGGGCGTCGTCGACACCGAGCAACATCGGATCGCCGTCGACACCGAACTGGGACCTCAGGCCGCATCGATCACCTCGCCCGAGTTCGCGAGGAGATTGGCCGCCGCCCAGCGAAAGTGACCCGCAGCGTCCCGAATGCGGCATAGGCTGCAATGGGCCGGGTCAGCATAAGGAGCAAGAGATGAAGAAGCTGGCAACAGTGCTATTGACAGCCATGGCGGCGGTGGTGGCGCCGGTCGTCATCGCACCGGTTGCGCAGGCAGACATCTGCGCAGGCGCACACGGACGCCATGTCGGGGTGGGCGGCTGCACCAACATCGCCGGCGACGTGGCGACCGGGGTGGCCATCGCGGCGGCCACCGACCCGTACGTTCCTGGCGAGATACCGTGCTACACGGTAGAGGGCGTGCCGTATTACACCCCTCCTGGCGACCCCTGCTAGTCAGAGATCGAGCAACGCGAGCTCGGGCGATTCGATGAGGTCGCGCAGCTCGTTGAGGAACGCCGCTGCCTGAGCGCCATCGACGATGCGATGGTCGAAGGCACACGTCAGTGACATCGTCGGTCGCACAACCACTTCGCCGTCGACGACGACGGGGCGCGGCTTCAATGAGCCCATCCCGAGGATGGCCGCCTCCGGGTAGTTGATCACCGGAACGCCGTCGTCCAACCCCAGCGCGCCGAAGTTGGACACCGTGAACGTCGAGCCTTGCAGTTCCGACGGTTTGAGCGTGCCGGCCCGTGCGTCGCGGATCAGCCTCGCGACCACGGTCGCGAGCTCCCGCGTGGTCTTGTCATGCGCATCGCTGACCACGGGCACGAGCAGCCCGCGCGGCGCAGCCACACCCAACCCCAGATGCACGGCCGAGTGCAAATGGATCTGCGGCCCGTCGGTGGTGTCCAGCCACGTCGAGTTCAGGTTGGGGTGATGCCGCAGTGCGATCGTCAACAGCCGCAGGGTCAGCACGAACGGCGTGATCGGCGACTCGTCATCAGTGTTGCCGCGCATGCGGTCACGCAACCGCATCAGGCTCGAACAGTCGACCTGAACACCGGCATGCGCGTCCGGTATCTGCCTGCGCGACAACGTCATCCGG
>JBKOYU010000895.1:0-3784 GCA_046725575.1 Actinomycetota bacterium
AAGCTATCGAGGCTCCCAGCGTCACAGCGTTGTGAGTACCCCGGAGAGATTCGGCTGGCCCCCTTCGTCTAGCGGCCTAGGACGCCGCCCTTTCAAGGCGGTAGCGCGGGTTCGAATCCCGTAGGGGGTACACGCGACGCCTCGTACGATGGAGTCGCACAGCAAGGCCCTGTGGCGCAGTTGGTTAGCGCGCCGCCCTGTCACGGCGGAGGTCGCGGGTTCAAGTCCCGTCAGGGTCGCCAGTGTTGGCGAGGCACTTGGGTTTGACATGGGTGCCTTCCGGCCAGGTAGCTCAGTTGGTATGAGCGTCCGCCTGAAAAGCGGAAGGTCGCCGGTTCGATCCCGGCCCTGGCCACTAGGATTTGCGCAGTCCAACGGGTGTTTTGATGGGGCCGAGTCACCGCTGGCGATTGCATTATCCGCCAGAATCCGCCACAGGGTTTGACCTTCCGCTTGGCGGGTGGAAGGTCGTCGGAGGAACCCGCACGTACTGGCGATGCGGCATCACAAAGAAGAGGCGCCGGTGCGTTCGCTGCCGCATCAGTCGCTGCGTTCGCCCAGATCGTCGCCGCAGCCGAGTGCGAGATAGGCGGGCCGTAGCAGCTCGGCCAGCGGCCGATCGCGCACCGCGCTGGCTACCTCAGGAAGCTGATCGAGCAGGGTCGTCGTCGAGGTTACCGGGGGACTCGGCGCGCGCACGTCGGCCTGTCTGACGAAGTAGGAGTCGAGGCATTCGGCGAGCGGTCGGCCCGGTAGCTCGGCCGCGTCGGCGGCTGGGGCGCGCGAACGAGCGGCCTGCAGGTTGTCCAGCAGGTCCTCGCGCTCGCGTCCGCGCCAGGCAAGGATGGCGAACGGGTCCTCGTCGAACGATTCGGCGAGCAGGTAGAACGTCGCAGCCAGGTGCTTGCACGGCACCGCCTGGTCCGGGCAGGAGCAATCGAGTGACAGTTCGCGCGCGGTCGTCGGGAACAGCGAAAGCCCAAGCGCGCCAAAGACATCCTCGATGTCCTCGGGCATCTCACCGGCGAGCAACGTTGCCGTGTACCAGGCGTTGCTGGCCAGGGCGCGCTCGGCTTGTGCCCACTCTGTCTTGTCGAACGCGGCGATCCCGATCCGAACCCGGTATGGGCGCGCCCTGCTGCCCTGTACCTGTGCGGTGACCGAGCCCGGACCGACGTCCATCGAGATCACTTGTCCCTTGCGGGCGTAGCTTCGGCCGCGTTGCAGCCGGCTGCCGATGCCGATGTCTTCCAGCACCTCGATGAACCGCTCGGACCACCACGTCTGGGCGATCGCGCCACGCATGCTCCTAGCCTTCAGTCCGCCCTCGATGGGGCGTGGGCGCGACGGCGGCGGGAACCAGTTACTCACCGACAGCTCCCTCGGACAGCGCGAACACCTTGCGCAGATCGCCGGTGGACAGTTCGGTCAGCCATCCCTCTCCGTCGCTGACCACAAGATCGGCCAGCGCCTTCTTCTCTTCGATCATGTCGTCGATCTTTTCCTCGAGGGTGCCCGTGCAGATGAACTTGCGCACTTGAACCGTGCGCTGCTGCCCGATCCGAAACGCGCGGTCGGTCGCCTGGTTCTCGACGGCGGGATTCCACCACCGGTCCAGGTGCACAACGTGATTGGCCGCGGTGAGGTTCAGCCCAGTGCCGCCAGCCTTCAACGACAACAGGAAGATCGACGGACCATCACCGGACTGGAAGCGCGCCACCATCTCGTCCCGCCGCTTCTTCGGGGTGCCACCGTGCAGATACAGCACGTCCTGACCGAAGCGCGCAGCCAAGTGCGGCACCAGCATCTCGGCGAATTCGGTGAACTGGGTGAAGCACAACACGCGGTCCCCCTCGGCGAGAATCTCCTCCAGGATCTCCTCGAGCCGTATGACCTTCCCAGACCGCGCGCCGATCGGCGACCGGTCGTGGAGCAGTTGCGCCGGATGGTTGCAGACCTGCTTGAGCTTCGCCATCGCGGCGAGCACGTTGCCGCGCCGCTCGATTCCCTTTGTGTGCTCGATCTTTTCCAGCATGTCGTCGACGATGGACTGATACAGCGACGCCTGTTCCGTGGTGAGCTGGCAGTACTGTTTGATCTCGATCTTCTCGGGCAGGTCATCGATGATGTTCGGGTCGGTCTTGAGTCGGCGAAGGATGTAGGGGCGGGTGATCGCGCGCAGCCGCTCGGCCGGCTCGGTCTGGCCGTGCCTTTCGACCGGGATCGCATACCTCGTCCGAAACAGCTCAGACGAGCCGAGCAATCCGGGGTTGAGGAAGTCCATGATGGCCCACACCTCGGCGAGGCGGTTCTCCATCGGGGTGCCAGTCAGTGCGACCCGATGCCCCGCCTCCAGCCGCCGCACCGCCTTGGCCCCTTGGGACAAGCTATTTTTCACCGCCTGCGCCTCGTCAAGCACCACCCGGTTCCACTCGTGTCCGGAAAGTTCGTCGATGTCGCGGGTGGCCGTGGCATAGGTGGTAACCACCAGGTCGGTGTCCGCGAGGTGCTCGCGCAGCGCGTCGCCGCGCAGCCGGGCGCCGCCGTGGTGGGCGTAGACCCGCAGGTCGGGAGCGAACCTTGCCGCCTCCCGCTGCCAGTTGCCGACCAGCGACATCGGGCAGAGCAGCAGCGTGGGTCCGATGCTCGGATCCTGGTGGCGCTGAAGCGATTCCATGGCAAGCAACTGCACGGTCTTGCCCAGGCCCATGTCGTCGGCCAGGCAGCTGCCCAGCCCGAGCGAGGACAGGAATGCCAGCCAGGACAGGCCACGCTGCTGGTACGGGCGCAATTTCGCGGTGAACCCGGGCGGGGGCTCGACTGGTTGCAGCGATTCGGCCGCGGCGCCGCTGAGCAAGTCGCCAAGCCAACCGTCGGCCCGCACCGTAGTGACCTCCAGCGGGGTGTCGGCGTCGCCGGGGTGGCGGGCTGCCAGCGCGAGGATCTCCGCCGCGGTCGCCTGCCCGGTGGATTCGCGCGCCAGGAACTCCAGCCCCCGCCGAAGTTGTTCGGGATCCACCGCCACCCACTGGCCGCGCAGCCGGATCAGCGGGGCTTTGGTCTCGGCGAGTGCGGCGATCTCGTCCTCGGTGAGGGTGTCATCACCGACCGCGAGCTCCCAGCGGAACTCGACCAGCTGATCCCGGCCGAACTTGCTCTTCTTGGCGACCACACCGTCGACCGGGGTATACGCGGACAGGGCGAGCCCAAGCTTGCGGCGCCGGTCCCACCAGGACGGCAACAGAACACCGAACCCCGCCTCGTCGAGCAGCGGAGCCGCGGTGGACAGGAAACGGTAAGCGCCTTCGGTGTCCAAGCACAGCTCCGACGGGCGAGCCGTACGCAGTGCAGAGGCAAGCTCGGGGTAGATCCGTGTGGCACGACCGAGCTCGGCCAGCAGCAGTTCCTGCGGGCGGTCCAGCCACCGGCGCAGGCTGCCGTCGTCGTGCCAGGCCTGCTCGGCGGGAACGAGCAGACTGGGGTCCGCCATGGATTGCAGCAGGAACTCCAGGTGCCAGCCCGGCGCCTCGTCCGCGTCGGGATCCGTCTCGTTCTCGGTGAGCCGAAACGTCGCCCTGGCCGGGCCGATCCCGCCGGTGCCGACTTCCTCCCACGGCCGCAACAATTCGACCAGCGCGTCGAGCTCGCCGGCGTCCGCGTCGAACCGCCCGTCGGGAACGGTCAGCGCGGTCAGCCAGGCCTCCGCGGCCGGCAGACACCTCGGGCGGCGGCCCCGCCGTGGCGGCAGCAGGTCGGCTCCCGGCGGCAGCGCGGTGCGCGTGGC
>JBKOYU010000230.1:0-5183 GCA_046725575.1 Actinomycetota bacterium
AACACCACCGGACAGTGATCGTCGGCAGCGTCAGATGTGTATAAGAGACAGGTGTGACCCACGTCGCCGGCCAGTACCGCTGTCACGGTGGCGGTGGCGGTGGCGGCGGTTCGGCAGGTGGTGGCGGGGGCATTTCGGCCAGCGGTGGCGGTCCGAGCAGTGGCACCGTGATTGGCGGCAGCCCCGGAATCTGCACGACCGTCGTGCCCACTGTGGGAGGAGCTGGCTCGCCCGGCGGAGGTGGCGGCGGTGCCGGCGGAATGCCGTTGCTGATGTTGATCGTGATGATCGACCCCGGCATGGTTTGACCGCTCGGGGTCGTCCCGACCACAGCTCCATAAGGCGCGCCGCTGTTCACCGGTGTCGTTTGGTCGGCGACCTGAAAACCGGCCTCCCTCAGCCTCTGTCGCGCTGCATCCACCTTCAGGTCGGTCACACTCGGCACCCGGCCACCGGGCGCCCCCTCGACGTAGCGCGGATCCGTCGGCGGCAGATGCACGTCGCCGAAATCGGTGGCGATCGGCTTCATCGCTTCGAACCATGTGCGCGCGGGCTCGCTACCGCCGTACAGGTCACCGCCGTAGCACTTTCGCAGTGGAAATGAACAGATTCCGGACGGGCTACTCGTGTCGTCGAAGATGTAGTTCGCCGCCGCATACTGATTCGTGAACCCAACAAAGCCCGCGGACCGATGCGACTCGGTGGTGCCGGTCTTTCCCGACATCGGTAGATTCCAGCCCACCGAGGCCGCGGCGCCGGCCGCGGTCCCCGGGCTCGAAGTGTCCTTGCTCAACGCGTTCGCGAAGGTGTTCGCCAGTCCCTCGGGCACCGCCTGGTCGCACGGCTCACTCGCGAACGACACCTCGTTGCCATGGCGGTCGAATATCTTGTCGATCGGGTTCGGCGGACACCACACGCCGCCCGATGCCAGCGTCGCCGCCACATTGGCCAGTTCGAGCGCATTGAGCTGGAACGGACCCAGAGTGAACGAGCCAATGTTTTGTCTCTTGATGAAATCGGCCAAGCTTTCGTTACTTTCGGGGTCGTAGGCGCGGGCCGTTCCGGGAAGCGCATAGGAACGAAGCCCCAGCCGCACCGCCATATCGACCGCACGCGGAACCCCAACTTGCTGAATCAACTTGGCGAACGCCGTGTTCGGCGAGGTGGCCAGCGCGTCGGTGACGTTCAATGAGCCCCGGTAGTTCCCGGCGTTCCTCACGCACCACGTCTCCCTCGGGCAGCCTGGCGTCTCGCTGCTGCCGAGACCCCTTGCTTGGAATGAGCCCGGCACCTGCAACTGAGCGTTGATCCCCAGGCCCATGTCGAGCGCCGCCGCCGTCGTGAATATCTTGAAGATCGAACCCGCTCCATCACCGACGAGCGAGAACGGCAGTGGCTGCATCGACTCGTGGGCGTCGTCGTTGAGGCCATACGTCCGGTTGCTGGCCATCGCCATCACTCGATGCGCATCCTTGCCCGGCCGGATCACGCTCATCACGCTGGCGACACTGTCGAGCGTCGGGCGGGCGATCTTGTCGATCGCCGACTTGACCGACGACTGCACCTTCGGGTCCAGCGTGGTGCGAATCAGATAGCCGCCGCGGGCCACCTGCTCCTTGCTGATGCCGGCCCGCGCCAGGTAATCCAGCACATAGTCGCAGAAGAAACCGCGATCGCCGGCCGCGATGCAGCCACCGGGAAGCCCGTTCGGCTGGGGCAACACGCCCAGCGGCTCGGCCCTGGCGGCACGCAGCTCGTCGGCGTACTGGGGCAGATTCTCGATCATGGTGTCCAACACGACATTTCGCCGATCCAGGGCGGCGGCCGGGTTGGTATAGGGGTCGAGCAAACTCGTCGACTGCACCATTCCCGCCAGCAGGGCGGCCTGCTGCCAGTTCAGTTGCAAAGCGTCAATGCCGAAGTAGGTCTGCGCCGCGTCCTGGATGCCGAACGCGCCGTTGCCGAAGTACACCAAGTTGAGGTAGCGGGTCAGAATCTCGGCCTTACTGAACGTCTTGTCGAGCGTCAGCGCCATCCGGATTTCACGCAGCTTGCGTGCCGGCGTGAGTGCGACAGCGGCCCGCCTCTCGGCGTCGGTCTGTGCCGTCACCAGCAACAGATAGTTCTTGACGTACTGCTGCTCGATCGTCGATCCGCCGCGTGTCTCGGGGTTGCCAGAGAGGTATCCAGACAGCCCGGTAAGCGTGCCCGGCCAGTCCACACCGTTGTGCTCGGCGAACCGCTTGTCCTCGATCGAGACAATCGCCAACTTCATCGTGTTCGCGATCTGATCGGTTGCCACCTCGAAACGGCGCTGGGTGTATAGCCATGCGATCGGGTTGCCTTCGGCGTCAACCATCGTCGACACCTGCGGTACGTCACCCTCGATCAGCTGCGCCGAGCCATTCGCGACCACGTCGGCGGCGCGATTGGACATCAACCCGATGCCGCCGACCACCGGGAACATCAGCGCCGCCGCCACCACGCCAGCCAAGAAACAGCAGCCCGCCAACCTCCTCACGGTTACCCCGATCGGCCGCCCCTCCGACATGCATACAGGCTATCCGCCGCCCCGATCGAATTCCGTGCATTGGCAAAAGCATTGCGCCCTGGTGCGGCCAACCGCCATTCCGGGCGAGCCGCCACATGCCGGCTGTAGGTTCTACAGACAGCGCTGCGAAGTCCCGGTGCTGGATTGCAGAAAGAAGCACTCTTATAACGCAGGGCAATGTTTCTTCCACCGTCTGGGACGGAGATGATCCACCGCCTCCGTATCCTTGGCAGGCCCCCAATATGTGCTGGTCCCTCTTCATTCCGCGACCGTGCGGTCCGGGTGGTTACTGACAATCCCTACCGTGCATAGCCGGGTCACTACCCATTTGCGCGGCGTCACCGCTTCACTCCAGTAACGAGCAGGTACTCGGAGGCATACGCGGTCCTGCCCGGTTCGGTGCTCCGATTCCAGCGATCGAGGAAGGCGAGGAACTCCCGGTCCAGTTCGGCCGTTCGCTCGGGCCGGTCCTCGTTGAACCTGTACGCCGCAATGGTCGAGCCGTCGTTGCGCTTCCAGTATTCGCGAAACTCCGTCGAGCTTGCGCAGTGATCGATCAGCACATCCTGACGCCGCATCGTCAAGTCGATGACCCGCTCGCCCAACAACGCGCGGACATGGTCTTCGTCGCCCCACAGCGGCGGCGGGCTGACGCCGGGCGGTGCCGGCGGCGCGTACGGTTTGATCGTCGCGAACAGCTGACCGGTGAACCCGTCCGGCGTCCAGTTGATCATCCCGATGGTTCCTCCCGGCCGGCACACTCGGATCAGCTCGTCGGCGGTCACCTGGTGGTGCGGCGCGAACATCGCACCGATGCAGGACATCACCACGTCAAAGCTGTTGCCGGCGAAGGGCATTGCCTCGGCGTCGGCCTCGACCCACTCGACGTCGACGCCACGTTCGGCGGCGATGCGACGGCCCGCGTCGAAAAGCTGCGGTGTCAGGTCGCTCGCAGTGACCACGGCTCCGGCGGCGGCCGCAGGAATGGCTGCATTACCCGATCCGGCCGCCACGTCCAGCACGCGATCACCGGGCCGAATCCCACACGCGCGCACCAGTTCCGGGCCGAGCGTGGGAATCAGTTCCGCGGCGACGGCGGGATAGTCACCCGACGCCCATAACGCGCGGTGCTTGGCCTTGAGTTGACGGTCGGCGTCGTCGAGCACTGTCGCGGTGAATTCTGGTTCTGTAGCAGTCATTTCAACTTCCCGGTCCGTGAACGAATGGCCAGCTTCAGCGCCACGGACGTGGAAGCAACATGGGCACACGCTCTCGGTAGCGACGGTAGGGCTCCCCCAAGGCATTGACCAGGTCGCGCTCTTCGAGTTGCAGTGCGACGAGGATGTAGCCCGTCGTGACCACGGCGAACAAGAGGTGGCCGGCCGTCATCGTTGGCGTCGCCCAGAATGCGATCAGAAAGCCGAGCATCAACGGATGACGCACCAGCCGATAGAACAACACCGTACGGAAACTGGTCTCGGCGTGCGGTTTTGAGCGCCACGCATGCCACACCTGGCGCATCCCGAACAACTCGAAGTGGTCGATCATGAACGTCGACGCCAGCACAATTGCCCAACCCGCAAAGCCCAGCGTCGTCAGAGCTACCCGTGCCGGCAGGGGCTGCACGTCCCACACGATGGTTCCAATTGAGCGCCACTGCCAGAACAGCAGTGCTAATGCTGCGCTGGCGAGCAGCACGTAGGTGCTGCGCTCGATCTGAGCGGGAACGTAGCGGGTCCACCACCGTTTGAAGGCGGGACGAGCCATCACGCTGTGTTGCACCGCGAACAGGGTCAGCAAGCCCACATCGATGAGGACCGCATGGGCGAGCGGAGCGTCGATGGCACGGTCGATGCTGCGCGGCACCGCGATGTCGGTGACGAACGTGATCGCGTAGAGGAAGACCGCGAGGAACACCAGGTAGCTGAACGAACCGTAGAGCACGGCGACAATGCGGAATACTCCGCCGGTCGTGCGGTCGGCTCCGCTCGTGCCATGGCGGACTGGGCAGCCGGTGTGCGTCACGTCGCCATCTCGGACAGCGGCATGGCTTTTCGGCGTCGTGGTCATGAGTGTGGCTCCTCTTGTGGTTCGGATCTGGCCCCTCGAGACTGGCCTGACCGCATTCGAGGAACCTTGCACCGCGCTGAAATGACCAGGTCAAAGCGATCTGAGTTGGGCGAACAACTCCACGGACCCTGCCGGACTCTTCGACCGCGCGATGCAGCAATGCCGCGACGCGGGCGGCACCGACTGCCAATTGCTGGGCGATGCAGTGAACAGTTGTGCTGCGCTTGCAGTCCACCCCGGGAGGTATGACTTGTATCGCGCTGAGTTCAACCGCCCAAACCGTATCGAAGCTGGCTACCACGCCCTTCGTGAAAACAACGGCGGCTACATCCTCCTGTCGCGTTGCTCAACCGGGGTCGACGGTATCGGCTAGGCGGGCTGTACTCCTACTCTTGGGCGGCGGGTGGCGCTCAGCAGTAGCGCCGCAGTGCCGTTCGCGCGAACTCGACGGCTTCGGCGCCGGTCAACGCGGCACCCGCAGCGTCGTCCACGACAGCTACCCGGGCGGCGCTCAGCGGTGATTTCTGCCCCACCTCGACGAGTACACGACGCAATGCGGCGG
>JBKOYU010000407.1:0-8970 GCA_046725575.1 Actinomycetota bacterium
AGATGGCGCTATGACAACCGTCGAGCACCCATCGATTCCCGACACGACGCCGCCCAATGTGGTCACGTTCCTCACCCGTGAACACGGCCTGTTCATCGATGGGCGTTGGCAGCCAAGCCAATCCGGGCAGACCCTGGTCACCACCAATCCTGCGACCGGACGGCCACTGGCCACCATTGCGCGTGGAGCCCCGGCCGATGTGGACTCGGCGGTGGCCGCCGCACGCGCCGCGCTGGCCAATCCGGAATGGCGCGACATCACACCGCTGCACCGCGGTGAGCTTCTGCACCGGCTTGCCGAGCTCGTCGAAGCCCACGCCGAGGAGCTTGCCCTGATCGAGTCACTCGACAACGGCAAGCCGGTGACGGTGGCCCGAGCCGTCGACGCTGGCACAACCACCAAACTGTTCCGCTACTTCGCTGGCTGGCCAAGCAAATTCGAGGGTGGCACCATCCCGCTGTCACCGCGCAACGGTCTGCGCATCCTCAACTACACCGTGCACGAACCCATCGGGGTCGTCGGCGCGATCGTGCCCTGGAACTTTCCCATGTCGATGGCGTCGTGGAAACTGGCGCCCGCCCTGGCGATGGGCAACACCGTGGTGCTCAAACCTGCCGAGGAGACGTCGCTGTCGACATTGCGGCTCGCCGAATTGATCGACGAGGCAGGCTTCCCGCCCGGTGTGGTCAACGTGGTCACCGGCGCGGGCAGCGTGGTCGGCGCGACGATCGCCGCGCACCCCGACGTGAACAAGATCGCGTTCACCGGATCGACCGAGGTCGGCCGCCTGATCACCAGCGCGGCGCTGGACAACATGAAAAAGGTCTCGCTCGAATTGGGCGGCAAGTCACCGCATATCGTGCTGCCCGACGCCGACCCGATCGCCGTTGCCGCCGCGGCGTCCGACGGGATCTTCTTCAACCAGGGCCAGACCTGCACCGCGGGATCGCGACTGTACGTACACGCCGACATCTACGACGACGTCATGTCCGCACTCGTCGACCGTGCCCGCCGCATCGTCGTCGGGCCCGGCCACGACCCGGCCACCCAGATGGGCCCGCTCGTCTCCGCCAAACAGCTCCAAACGGTCACGTCCTATGTCGAGTCGGGGCTTGAGCAAGGCGCCGTGCTGGCCACAGGAGGAGCGCGCCCCGGTGGCCTCGACGAGCAGTACCGCGATGGCCACTTTCTCGAGCCGACGGTGCTTGCCGAGACCACCCACGCGATGCGAGTGGTTCAAGAAGAGATCTTCGGGCCGGTGCTCGTCGCCATGCGCTGGTCGGAGGTCGACGATCTGATCGACAAGGCCAACGACTCGCCCTACGGGCTGGCCGCCGGGGTGTGGACCAACGACCTCACCCAGGCGCACCGAATCGCCGCCGCAATCAAGGCGGGAACGGTGTGGATCAACTGTTACAACCTGACCGACCCCGCCTCTCCGTTCGGCGGCTACAAGCAGTCGGGCTGGGGCCGTGAGATGGGCCGCGGCGTCCTCGAGCAATACACCGAAACCAAGAGCGTGTGGGTGAATCTGACATGAGCACAACCGAATTGAGCGGGCAGGTCGCGATCGTCACGGGAGGTGGCCTCGGGATTGGCAAGGCGATCACCCGCGCGCTTGTGCGCCGCGGCGCAGCGGTCGTCATCGCGGCGCGACGGATGCCGATCCTGAAGGAGGCCGCCCACGAGATCACCACCGAGCTCGGCGGCAGCGTGCTCCCGGTCACCGCGGACACCACCGACACCGAGTCGGTGCTCGCTCTGGCCGAAGCCGCAGCGCGGGAAGGCCAAGTCACGATCTTGGTCAACGGTGCCGCCGCGCCTGCGGGCCTGGTGCGCAACGACATCGCCGCGGCCGATCCCGAGGCCCTGCTGGCCGACCTGAACACCAAGGTGGTCGGCTATTTCCGATGCATCAAAGCGGTCGCGCCGCACATGCGCGCGCACCGCTACGGACGCATCGTCAACATCGGCGGGTTGACGGGCCGATCGAGCCACGCCCTTTCCGGCATGCGCAACCTCGCGATCGTGCACATGACCAAGGTGCTCTCCGATCAGCTCGGACCCGACGGCATCACCGTCAACACGCTGCACCCCGGTGTGGTGGAGACCGAACACATCCACGAGCTGTACGCCAAAAACGCTGCGGCCGAGGGCATCACGGCGCAGCAGGTGGAGCAGAACTTCATCGACCGGACGCCGCTCCGCAGGGTGTTGTCCGCCGACGAGGTCGCCGAAGCGGTGTGCTTTTTCGCCGGGCCATCCGCCGGCGGTATCACCGGCGAATCACTCGGCATCGACGGCGGTCTGACCCGCGGCATATTCCTCTGACCAGAAAGGGCTCAGATGCAAGGAACGATCCTCGTCAGCACCGCAGGACAGGGCGTGCTGCGCAGCAACGATGACGGCGCGACATGGCACCGCATCCCGCTCGACCAGGGCCTCGAGTTCGACGCGGTGGTGCGCGCTCTCGCCGTACACCCGACGCGGCCCGAGGTGATCTTCGCCGGCGCCGACGCCGGTCTGGGTCGAAGCGACGACGCCGGCACACGATGGTCACGGGTCGATTCCCCGTTCAACGACCAGCAGGTGTGGGCGATCGCCATCGACCCCCATGATCCCGACAGCATGCTGGTCGGCACGGGTGCGCCCTCTCGGGCTGCCATGTACCGCACCGATGACGGCGGAAAGAGTTGGGACCGCTTGTCTCCCGAACTACCCGAGCGCTGCGCCGGCGTGAGCAAACCGCGGATCCTCACCGCAATCTACGACCACGTGGACGGCAAGTCGATGTGGTTCGGTGTCGAGGAAGGCGGGCTATGGCGAAGCCGCAACCGCGGCGACACCTGGGAACGCCTCGACGGGGCGGATCTGCCCCAGGGCGTTACCGTGTCCGACGTCCACTGCATCGTCGTGCTTGACGGGCCACCGAAAACCCTTGTGTGCGTGGTCGTCAACGCGATTTTCGTCAGCCGCGACGACGGCCTGACCTGGTCGCGCACCGGAACCAAGTCGACATGGGGTATCTATTACACCCGGCTGGTCACCAGGATTCCCGGCTCCAACTCGCTGCTGCTGGGCATCGGAGACGGAACGCCGGGAACCACCACCAGGATCTTCCGTTCCGACGACCTCGCTAGGACGTGGTCGGAGGCCACCCTCGACGTCGCCGCCTCCTCAACCGTCTGGGGATTCGGCACCCATCCCAGCGACCCCGACCTCGTGTTGGCCGGAACCAAATACGGAAACCTGTTCCGATCAACCGACGGCGGCCGCAGCTTCACCAAGGAGTGGCGAGACTTCCCCGAAATCACCGACGTGGCATGGACGCCGGCGGTCGCCGCCGACGCACCCGTCGTCCACCACTGACCGAAGGAACCAAAGCCGTGTCCGATCAGGTTCGCAGCACCGTCAAACCCGTCATCGTCCGCACCCACTTGTCGCTGTTCGTGCGTGACCCCGAGAAGTCGGCGCAGTGGTTCGCCGACGTCCTCGACATGAAGATCACCGCGCGCGGAGCGCGGTGGGTCTTCCTGTCGTTCGGTCAGAAGCACCACGACCTCGCGCTCATCCAGGCCGACGAAGGAGCACAGCAAGGCGGTCTGGGGCTGCAGCACTACGGCCTGGAGATCAAGGGCGACGTCGAGGACCTGCGCCGCCTGTACGGCATGTTGTTGTCCAAGGGCGTCAACGTCGTCAAGACCACCGACCACAAGGTCGGTCTCGGACTGTACTTCGAGGACCCCGACGGCAACCGGTTTGAGTTCTTCGCCGAGACGGTCACCGACGACGAAGAAGGCCAACGCGTGCTCGGCGAACACCACGCCCCCAGCGAGCCCATCACACTCGATCCAATCTACTGACAACACAATTCAAGGAATGCCAATGCCTGACCCGAACTTCGGTCCCTACCACGTGCGCAAGTGGTGCACCCACGCCGAGGATGTGCTCGCCAACGAGAGTGGACAGCTCGCCGACGGGCCGCCGCTTCGCCGGATCGTCATCGCCGCGACGATCCACAACCCGTACGCAGGTCGATACAGCCGCGACCTGAGTGAGATCGTCGCCGAATCCGAACACCTGGGCCGCGAAATCGGACGCCGTGCCGTCCAGGCCGCCGGTGAAGCGCCGATCCAGAGCTACGGCAAGGCTTGTGTGGTCGGCGTGCTCGGCGAGTACGAGCACGGCAACGCTTTCTTGACACAAGTGTTCGCCGATCCGGTCCGGCAGGCGGTCGGCGGCGGCATGGCATGGGTGCCGTCGACCGGAAAGGTCGGCGCCGCAGGGGCCGTCATCGACATCCCGCTCGCCCACAAGGACGCGCTGTACGTCCGGTCCAACTACGACACGATCTCGATCGGCTTCGGCGATGCGCCCCGGCCCGACGAAGTCGTGATCGCGTTCGCATTCGCGTCGCGGGGCCGGCTGCACGCCCGCCTGGGCGGCATCGCGGCAGATGAGATCCGTGGCGACGACGGGCTTCATTGACGTGCTGTCGGAACCCACAAGCCATCTCGTCACCATCGACGGCCTGACGCATCGCTATTTGCAGTGGGGCACCGATGATTCGCCGACACTGCTCATGCTGCACGGGTTGCGCAGCTACGGCCGCACCTGGGCGCCGGTCGCCGAAGCCCTGGCCGGTTCATGCCGCATCATCGCACCCGACTTCCGCGGCCGCGGCGACAGTGCGTGGGACCCGCGGCGTGATTACTTCACCAACCGGTATGTGGCCGACATGGAAATCCTTGCCGGGCTTCTCGAACTCGGCCGGTTCAGCATCGTCGGGCATTCGATGGGCGGCGCCGTCGGCTATGCGTACGCGGCGCGCCATCCCGACCAGGTGCAGTTGCTGATTGTGGAGGACATCGGGCCGGGCTCGTCGACAGATACGGCGGGCGCGCAGCGCATCGTACGGGAAATGGCCAGCACACCAGCCGCTTTCGAGTCACTACAAGCTGTCCACGCCTATTGGCGCGGCATTCGTCCCGACATTGCCGATGAGGCGTTGGCGTCACGGATCGAGCAGACCGTCCGGCAGTCCCCCGACGGTCGCTGGGCCTGGAAACTCGATATGGCCGGCATCGCGGACGCCCGGTTGAGCGGCGACCCCTCCCGATCGGTGGATCTGTGGTCGTGTGTCGAGGCGCTACGCTGCCCAACACTGGTCATCCGCGGCGCCCGATCGGACTTCCTGACTGCCGAGATGTGCGCCGAAATGGCCAGACGCCAAGCACTTCTGCAATGGGCCGAGATCGCCGGCGCGGGTCATTATGCGCACGACGACAATCCCGGAGCGTTCATCCAAATGGTTCGCGAATTCCTGGCTAGATTCGACCGCTATTCCGCGTGACAGTGGCCGTCGGGCGGCGGCACGTCCAGTGACGGATTCCGGTCGAAGAACCCGACGGGTTTGAGTGCGAATCCGACGTATTCGCACGGCATGATCGGCCAGTCCTCTGGCCGCGGCAGATGCGACGTGCCGAACGTGTGCCACAGCACGACGTCGGTGTTGACCAGATCGCGCTCCTGCTTCACCCATTCACCGAGGCCGTCGCCGGGATGCTGGTTGGGGTAGTCACCGGCGGCGTGCAGTTCCCGGTCGTCATACCGGGTGACCCATAGGTGGCTGCGTGCGAACTCCGCGCGCCGAGCCAGATCGCTGCCCTCGGCGGCCAACAGTGTGGGGCCGACGAAGGGCACGAGTTTGTAGCCGACCGGTTCGCCGAACCGATTGGTCACGTTCGGGTTGATCACCTTCCATGTGCGCGCGGTCGCCGGATCGCACATGCGCCGTGCTTCGCGTTCGTTGGTGATCGTGGTCTTACGGGCCACGATCGCGTTGCCGTGCTCGTTGCCCGGACCGATGGGCAGACCGACCGCATCGACCTCCACCACGGTGTTGTCGGGTCCGTCGATCTCGAGGTCCAGGCGCATGTTGAATAGGTGCTGGTGATTCGGGGCGTCGAGTTGGGGCGCGACCAGTGTCCCGAATCCCGGTGTCTCGCCCGGGGCTACGGCGCGGGTTTGCACGATGCCGGTCAGCTTGCTTTCGAACTGAATGGTTCCGTCGAGGTAGAAGTACCAGAAGAAGCCGTACTCGTAGTTGCCAATCGTGTGAATCGCCGAAACCACCAATCGGCGCGAGCGACGCACCTCGGCTTGGTCGACGTAGCGGAAGTTCCAGTGCTTCCACAGGATTCCGTAGTCCTCCTCGTGGATGCAGATCGCGTTCGTGATCGTTTGCGGCCTGCCCGACTCGTCGGCGAGAACAGCGTCGAGGTAACGGATTTCGCCCAGGCAGTCACACCCGAGCGACAACGATCCCACCGTCTTGCCCAGGTTGTATTCGCCTGCATCGAACACATTGCGAAAGTAGAAATCGTTGCTGGTATCCCCGTACGGCACGACCATCTCGCTGATGGCCGCCCGGTGAATTATGGAACGGCGGCGCCCGGCATCGAGGTAGGACACATCGCTGAGAACCAGGCCCTCGACCGAATCGATGTGAACGTGCAATTGCCAACGCTGCCAGTCGATCACGTTGCCCGTGACACTGAAGGACGGACCTTGTCGCTGGATGATTTCCAAGGGCCGCAGGTCCTCCCGCAGGGGTCCGACACTGTCGACGTCGTAATTGCCGGACTCCGGGGGCAACGGGATCGGGTCGCCCTCTTGGATCGCGGCGACCGACCTGCCGTTGCAGTCGATCACGAAGATGAGGTTGCCGACAGGGCGGGCATAGCCGTTGTCCTCCGGGAACTCACGCACATAGGCGCTGGCCCGGATGACGCGGTGGCCGGCGGGGACGCCGGGGATCGGCAACGTTCCCGTCGACCAGGGATCGATCTGCAGCAACTCCAAATCGTGCACGCCGTGACGCGCCAGTGCCGCAACGGCATTGGGATCGTTCTTGACGATGTCGTGGAGCGCCATGATCTCTTCGATCATGATGGGCGGCTGCACGCCGGGCACGTCCTCCCAGGACTCAACCTGCGCCGCCGCGAGGTCGACGCGCACCTCGTAGGTGCTCGCCTGGGTTGGGTCGTAGACGACGAGGAAGGCCGCGCGCGGCAATGGTGCGCCCGGATCATGGTCGCGCACCGCTTTTTTCGCTGGATAGGCAAGGCGTACCAGCGGAAATCGCAGTGCGGTCAGCTCGGGTCTGGCCAGGCGTACAGCGGTCACGGCCCGCTCGATCTCGTCGGCGGTCAGCGGGTCGTAGGGGTGTGCTGTCGCGGCAAGCACGTTAATGTTTCCTCGATCTCAGTAAAGGGCCGTGCCGGGCTAGTTCGTTTCGTCGGACATGACCGGTGATTGGGCCGAGGACTCCGGCACACCGGACTCGCGCTTGGCGACGATTAGCGACCAGACCACCCCGATCGCGATCCAGATGCCCAGCGCCCACGGAACCGTGTCCAGTGGGCTGGCGGCCTTGTACAGGGCGCCGAAGACTGCACCTGCGGCGACAACAATGCCTGCCGTGGCGGCAACCACCAGCTTGACGCGATTTACGGAGTCCCACAGGCCCTTGACGCCGGCCGCGCTGACCGCGACGTACATCAGCGCGAAGCCGGTTCCGGCGAATCCGGCCATCCATCCGAACATCGGCGCCCACTGCGGCTGCAGCACCGCGGGATCTGCAGTGGCACGTGAGAACAAACCGTCGGTGAAGGCGACGATCAGGATCGCCACCACCGAGACGATCGCGACCAGAGCCGCCCCAGTCACCGGTGTGTAGAAGCGTGGATGCACGGCGGCAAGGGGCGACGGGAGCCGTCCGGCTCGCGCCATGGCGAGCATCCCGCGGGTCACCGCTACCCCAACACCGATGGCGACCGCGATGACGTCGAGGATGATCAGAACCGCCATCACGTTGCCGAAGCCGGTTGACCCGAACTCGCCGCCCGAGGCGAGCGCCTGCAGCGGAAACACGCTGGTTTTCCACGCCGTGCCGTCCAGCCCGAAGCCCACCGCCTGGGCGTACGCGGTGATCAGGTAATACACGCCGACGATCGTCAGTGACCACAACACCGCGCGCGGAATGTGACGTTTCGGGTTGTCCGTTTCTTCTGCGAGGTTGGCGGCGGACTCGAATCCGATGAACATGTTGATGCCGTACAGCACCCCATAGAGAAGGTCGAGACCGCCGACCGCGAACGGGTTGAGTGGCTCGGTCGACAGACTGTACCCACCGAGGCCGCCCTTGGCGATGATGTAGATGGAGAACAGCAGCACGACCCCCAGCGAGATCAGCACCAGCGCAAGCTGTGCCCGCACAGAGACTTGCACACCGATCACGACGACGGCGACGACGGCGGCGACCAAGATCAACGAGATGACCCACCACGCCACATCGACCGAAAACGCAGCGCTCAGGAAGTCTTGTGTCATGCCGCCCAGCACCAGGAAGGTCGCGGTGGCAAGTATCAGCATCGCGCCGTAGTACAACCACCCCGCGACCACACCAACGCGCGGGCCGAATGCGTCGCAGATGTACTCATACAGCGACCCACATAAATGGATGCGTTTTGCGTACTGCGCGATGATCCAGCCGGCGCCAAAGATCCCCAGTCCAGCGATGAGAATCGCGATCGGCGTCGCGACGCCGGCCCCGCGGCCGGTGGCAGACAGACCCACGACGAGTGGCAGAAGGGTGGCCACCGAGAACACCGGACCCATGAAGCCGACCGACTGCGTGAGGACGCCCGTCATGGAGATCCTGGCGCGGCCCAGCGCACCGTCTTGTACCTGACTCATCTCGGCTCCTCGTGGGCTGTGGGCAGCCTATGCCACCCTGGGAAGTTGTACGATGTGCGAACATGTCGTACGGTTACTGAACAGATACTGGCGCGGAGCGGTCCGGATGTCAACAGGTGAACGGCCGCCGTGGCGAAGAGGACGACATGGATTCGCTTTCGAGCTCGGTCGACGTCGCCATCGTCGGCGCCGGACCGTGCGGCACCTTGA
>JBKOYU010000038.1:0-4334 GCA_046725575.1 Actinomycetota bacterium
ATGCTCTCGCTCGCACGCGAACATGCGTTGAGCCGAACGCAATTCGGCAAGCCCGTCGCCTCGTTTCAGGCCATCCGCCACCGGCTCGCCGAGGCGTTGGTTGCGATCGAAGGTGCGGAAGCAACGCTGCATGCCGCAACCGACGACTTCACTTCCCTGCTGGCCAAGGCTGCGGCGGGTCAGGCCGCACAGACCGCAGCGAAACATTGCCAGCAAGTGCTCGGCGGAATCGGCTTCACCGCGGAACATGAGCTACACCGGCACATCAAGCGCGCGCTGGTGCTGGACGGCTTGCTCGGCAGCGCACGGGAATTGACCCGCGAGGCTGGCGCAAGGCTACGCACGGAAGGTTCGGCCCCGAGACTGGTCCACCTGTAAGCGCGAGCAGTCGCAAAGTGCCTCAGAACACCGGCGTGTCGGGGCCTCTTGTGTCTGCTCGCGCGAGACTTCGATTGCTATAGACCTAGGAGTTAGCCGGCCACAATGTCTAGGGGCGGCTGGCGACGCGCGCGGCAGGTCGCCGGGGCGGTGACCCACTTCGCGGACCAATAGCTCGCCCACGCAGTCGTCGCAGTCGAATACGTCGGGTTACCGCAAACTGCTGCATGTTCGCCCACGCGCGATCTCTGCGCCCTGATTCTCGAGCTCGGAGCAAATGAGTTGCGCCTGAGCATGACTCGTCACGAAGATGTTCAGTGCGACACCCTTCGAGAAGGTCTGACCCGTCGGCTTCATGAGGAGGAAGTTGTGCGACGGTATCAACGGGGCGACAAGGTGACGGCTCGCCGAATGATCGCCGACATGAATGTACCGGAAGTACCCGCAGGCTCGGTCGGCACTGTCGTCGCCACGACCGTGCTGGGTCGGCCCAAGCGGGTTCACTTCGCGCTGCAAACGGGATGGGGGCCAAAGCAGTTCCACGTCGACGTTCGGCGCGGCGACATCGACTGACTGCAACGCTGCCAAACAGCTACTGGATGTTGGCTTTCATCTCATCGAGGTTGACCAGCACCGGCCACCCGCTGACACTCAGCGCGTTTCCGTGGCCGGTCTGATGAATGTCGAACACCGACTGAATAGCCGCGTAGAAGCCCTGCACATCGAGGGTCTGGTTCACAGCGCGCTTGGCCTGACGCAAGGCGAAGGGTGGCATCTTGGCGATCTGTTCGGCCAGTGCCCGGGTTTCTGAATCCAACTGGTCACGGGGCACGACCCGGTTGACCATGCCGGTACTCAGCACCTCTTCCGCGGTCATCGCCCGACCTGTGAACAGGATCTCCTTGGCCTTGCGGGGGCCCAATTCCCAGGTATGGCCGTGGTATTCGATGCCACCGATACCCATGAGCACGACCGGGTCGGAGAACTGCGCATCGTCGGCGGCGATGATCAGATCGCACGGCCAGCACAGCAGCAGGCCGCCGGAGATGCACCGGCCCTGCACCGCGGCGATCGACGGCTTCGGGACGTTGCGCCAGCGCAGCGTGTACTCGAGGTAGCGCTTGGCCTCGTGCTGAATGATGAGCTCGAGCGTGATCTTGTCGGGCACCGGCCCGCCGCCCCTGAGGTCGTGGCCAGCGGAGAAGTGTTTCCCGTTGGCGCGCAACACGATCACCGAGACGTCGTTGTCCTCGGCGGCACGCGTCCATGCAGCGTCGAGTTCGTCGAGCAGCTCGGCGTTCTGCGCGTTGGCCGCCTCGGGCCGATTCAGCGTGATGGTCGCGATGCGGTCGGCGACCTCATAGTCGATGTACACGGTGATTCCTCAATTCCGGGGCAAGCCCAGCACCCGCTGGGCAATGATGTTGCGTTGGATTTCCGACGTGCCGCCGGCGATCGTGCCGCCGAACGAACGGACGTAGCGCTCGAACCAGCCGCTCACATAGGCGTCGAGATTCCACGCTGAGTAGCGGCCCGAGATAGCCGGATGGGCGAGGCCGTCAACGCCTGCGGCGCTCAGCGCGTGTTCGGATGCGGTCTGGGAGGCCTCCGACCCGAACAGTTTGAGCACCGACAGGGCGGCCACATCCTCGTCGCCGCGCGCGGCGCGGGCCAACGTTACCGAGCCGAGCAGCCGCAGAGCCTGGTTGTCCATGACCAGCGTGGCGTACCAGTCGCGGTCCGCCACGGTGCGAGGCCGGAAATCCTCGACGAGTTCCTGCAGGCGGTCGGCGTAGCTCAACCACAACATGTTTCGTTCGTGACCCAGCGAACCGTTTGCCACCCGCCAGCCTTCGTTGAGCGGTCCGATCAGGTTTTCGGCCGGCACCCGCACGTCGTTGAAGAAGACCTCGTTGAAGTCCAGGTCGTCTTGATCGCATGCCGACGCGAACGGCCGTCGGACCACACCGGGAAGGTCGGTGGGGATCATCAGCGCGCTGATGCCCTTGTGTTTGGGCGCGTTTGGATCGGTACGAACAAAAGTCAGCAGAACGTCGGCGTCATGGGCGCCGGATGTCCACACCTTCTGCCCGTTGACGACGAAGTGGTCGCCGTCGCGGTCGGCGCGGGTGCGCAGCGAGGCCAGATCGGAGCCTGCGCCCGGCTCGCTCATGCCCAGCGACGCGGTCATCTCGGCGCGCAGTATCGGCACCGCCCACCGACGCTGTTGCTCCGACGTTCCGAACGAGATCAACGAAGCGGAGATGATTCCGACGCCCTGCGGGTTGAACGTCAGGTAGGCGCGGCGGCGGGCGAGTTCTTGTTGATGGACGTACTGCTGCAGCAACGTGGCGTTTCGCCCACCGAACTCGGGCGGGTTGCCGGGCAGCAGCCAACCGTTGTCGAACATCAGTCGCTGCCAGCGACGTGCCCATTCCGGGATGTGGCTGCTCGAACGCGACCGCTCAAGCGCCTCCGCCTCGGACGGCAGACGGTCGTCCAGGAAGGCCACGAACTCCGCGCGGAAGGCCTCGACGTCAGCGTCGAAGGTCAGCTGCACGGTGCTCCTGGGGGAAGAAAAATCGAAAGACTTCTGTTATCTGCAAAATGAGAATACTATTCTCAAGATGAGAAAGTTACAATCTCTGACACGTGAACCGCGAGGGGTCGAGGACCGCAATGGCAAGGCGTTCTCCGGTACAGTCAGTGCATGTTCTCCCTAATCGGCCTGGATCCGAGCCGCCGGTGACCAGTCCCAGCGAAGAACCCGCCTGGAAGCAACGCGCGGTCGAGAGATCGATCAAGACAGCGAAGCTCCGGGCCGCACAGCGCGTTCAGCGTTTCCTAGACGCCGCACAGGCGATCATCATCGAGAAGGGCAGCACCGACTTCACGGTCCAAGAGGTCGTCGACCGGTCGCGCCAGTCCTTGCGAAGCTTCTACCTGCAATTTGACGGCAAGCATGAGCTGCTGCTAGCCCTGTTCGAGGACGCGCTCAGCCGGTCGGCCGACCAGATCCGTGCGGCGACCATGAGTCAGAAGGACCCGCTCGAACGCCTCAAAGTCGCTGTCCAGCTACTGTTCGAATCCTCTCGGCCCGACCCGACCGCGAAGCGGCCGCTGTTCACCGACTTCGCGCCGCGGCTACTTGTCTCACATCCTTCCGAGGTAAACCTTGCGCACGCACCGCTGTTGGCCCTGCTCACCGAGCTGATGGAAGCGGCCAGTGAGGCTGGCGAATTGCGCTCTGGCATCAATCCCAAGCGGATGGCCGCGATGACGATGCAGACCGTGATGTTCGTCGCGCAACACAGCGGGGCCGAGGGCGGCGGTCACCCCATCACCGCCGACGAAGTGTGGGACTTCTGCTGCCACGGATTCGCCTCCAGCTAGCGCGAGAATTGCGTTCTCATTGACGTAGAAGCGGGCTTACACTCAGTGAGTGCCCGATCTCTGGTCCGATCTGCGAGCATGCCTTGATCTTGACCCGGTGCGGTCGGGGGGCACCGGACAAGAGGGCGTCGGCGACGACGCAGCCGAGTTCGAGGGCCGCAATCAGCGGTTGGAATACCACCGCGTGTTCGGCGGGCAACTCCTCGGCCAATTCATCCAAATCGCGTCGGCGACCTGTCCAGATAAGGCCATCAAGTCCCAGCATGCGGTGTTCGCTCGCGAAGGCCGGGTCGACGAACCCATTCGATACCGAGCCACCCGCCACCACGAGGCTCGAACCTTCGCCACCGTCACCATCACCGCCCGGCAGAGTCGCGGTGTCGTCGCTACCTCGTCGATCTGCATGCACGCAGCAGAGGACGACATGCCGAACGCGCTCAACCTCGGCGAGTTGTGCCGGCTGCTGGCGGCGGGCATCAACGTCGTCACGACCTGCGGCGCATTTCACCACCCGCTCGGCCAGCACCTTGCCAGCAGCGTCGGCACCCACTACTGCCTCGGTT
>JBKOYU010000649.1:0-1400 GCA_046725575.1 Actinomycetota bacterium
GCGGAGCTGGGCGTGCGCAGGGTGTCGACGGGCTCGCTGCCGTACCGTGTCGCGATCCACGCCGCAGCGCAGGCAGCGGTCGCCGTGCGCGACGCGACCGAGTTGCCCGCCGCCGACCCGTATCCCGAGATGCAAAAGCGCCTGGTGCAGTACGCGAATCAGAAGTTCAGCGGGTAGCCGCCGCTGACTTTGAGTGTCTCACCGGTGATGAAGGACGCCTCGTCGGAACACAGGAACAACATCGTCGAGACGACGTCGTCCATCGTGCCGAGCCGGTGCACGAGCTGGAGTCGATGGACGAACTCGTCGATCAACGGCTTCGGCAGGTCGGCCAGCGCGTTCTCGGTGTTCATCAGGCCTGGGGCAATCGCGTTGACACGGATGCGATCCGGCGCCAGTTCAGTCGCGAATGCGACCGTCAAGCCGCGCACGGTCAGCTTGGACACCGCGTACGGGGTGGCGCTCATATAGCCGGCCATCGACGAGATGTTGAGCACCACGCCGCCGCCGCGGTCCCGCATCGACTCGCGGCACGCCAGCGTCACGTTGATCACGCCCATCACGTTGACGTCGAACAGGCTGCGGATCTCCTTGCGCGACAACATCCCGAACGGCTGGTTGTATTTCATCAGGTGCAGGCCGGCGTTGTTGATCACGATGTCGATGCCGCCGAACCGGTTGACCGTCGCCTCGACCGCGGCGTCCACCCGTTCGCCGTCGGCAACGTCGCAGTCCACCGCGATCGCCTGCCCGCCGGCCGAAACCAGTTCGGCCGCAGTGCGCTCGGCCATGTCGATGTCGATGTCGGCGATCACCACACTGGCACCCGAGGCGACCAGCGCCCGCGCGAACGCCCGGCCGAAGCCGATCGCACCGCCGGTGATCACCGCGGTGCGGCCGTCGAATCTCATACCATCTCTTCGGTCGGCGGTGCGGTCGCACTGGTATCGGTCTTGATGCCCTGCGGCGTGAGCCGGTCACCAAGCGTCGTCAGCGCGGCGTTGTATTCGGGTCGGATCCAGAATCCCGAGTGACCGCAGATCGGGCGATAGCTGCCATCTGGCGACATCCTCAGGTCGGCCTCCACGTCAAGCAGGCGGATGTCGACGCGTTCCAGCGAGGCCAACATCTCGGGATCATTTTCGTCGTTGGCGTCCGGCTTGGTGAACACCAGCGACGTTTCGGTCACCCATCCCCCAACCGGGTCACTGTGCGCCCACAGGTTGATCCATGCCGCCGGCTGCGGGTCCCGCAACCGTCCTATCGCCTTCGGACCAAAGTAGGCCGGGAAGTTCTTGGCGTATAGCCGGCGCAGGGGCGAGCCGAATGTCAGCAAGGCGACGCGTTCTCGCGCTTCACCGTTGTCGTGCAGGAGTGTGGCGGCGGCGATGATGCTGCCC
>JBKOYU010000183.1:0-4258 GCA_046725575.1 Actinomycetota bacterium
GTCCCATAATCCCGTCGACCAGGCGAGATCGTCGATATCGGCTAATCATGTAGGTTTACCTCCCATTACCGGCACGCGCCTGTGACGGGGAATACATTTATTGCGCACGTGTGTTACCGGTTCTATGCTGTCCACCATAGACAGGGAGGCACCCGATGTGGATCGTTGAGGTCAACTTCGCCGGCCGCCGGTTCACGCATGAGGTGCATGGACACCGACGACCGTTCTTCCACTTCAGCCCGCGCAACTTCAGCTGGCGGTCGTCGCAGCTGCGTGATTCGCGCGCGGCCTGATCACCCGCCGGAGGTATGTTCTGTCCACCGCGACCAAGACCCGGACCAAACGCGGCTCGACGCGCACCAACATGTTGATCAGCGCCGCCGAGGTGATGCGTGAGCGCGGCGCCGCCGGTGTCACGATCGACGAGGTGCTCGCCCGCAGCGGCGCGCCACGCGGATCGGTGTACTACCACTTCCCAGAGGGTCGCAATCAGATCCTGACCGAGGCCCTGCACTATGCCGGCGAGGCCCTCACGGAAGTCATCGATAAGGCCGCCGCCAAGGGCGGTATGTACCTCGTCCGGCAGTTCGTTCAGTTCTGGGAAGACATGCTCATCGAGAGCGACTTCACCGCCGGCTGCCCCGTGGTGGCGGCGGCGATCGGCTCGGCCGATGACGAACCGCAACTGACCACCGTCGCAGGCAGCATCTTCCGCCGCTGGCGCGACGCACTCACGCGCGCGTTCGTCAGCGACGGCTTCGACGAGCCCTGCGCCGCGTCGCTGGCGATCACATGCATCGCATCCCTCGAGGGTGCGGTGGTGCTGTGCAGGTCCACCCGCAGCGTCGACCCGTTGCGTGATGTCTCCGAGCAGGTCGAATTCCTGATCAAGTCAAGGGAATTCGTTCGTCGCTACGGGTTTCCGACGGTCGAGCCGGCAATCCAACAACAGCACCGTTAAGCCTTGCGCCAACAGGCGCAGGCGAATTCGCCGTCATGGTCTCCGCACGGGAATTGCATCGATACAGTACGCATTGCATACTGGTGCCTACCGCCCGTTCCGTCTGGGGACGGGTTTTCTAATGTTCGACCCTTCACCACGGTGGTTGTTTAGTCCGCAGTTCCGCAGGGACGTATATGAAAATGCCCGCGTAGCGAGCGACAGCGCGGTTGTCGCTGTCTACGCGGGCAATTTTGGGTAGGTAGTCCGGCCGCGAAAATGCGGGTCGTTACGTCATTCAACATGCAGAGGATCGACCGCAAGTCTTGCGTCAGGCGACCTTGCGCCAATGGGCGCAGACGAAATCACCGTTGACGCCGGACTCGACCAGCGCCCACTCGGACCGGATCGGCAGCAGCCGTGAACCACCACCGAGCGAGCACGGCGCATACGTGACGATCATTTCGTCGATCAACCCGGCGGCCGCGAATTGCGCGGCAACATTTCCACCGCCGACGACCCAGACGTCCTTGCCGGCCGCTGCCGACACCAGCCTCGGATGCAACTCGGCGACGTCGCCGTCGAACGTCTGCACCGGATGAGCTTCGGCGATGATCTGCGGCCGGTGGGTGATCACCCAGGACGGCTGCTCGTACATCCAGTCGCCGGGATGGTTGCGTAGCACCCACTCGTACGTCGACGCGCCCGCCACCAGTGCGCCAACAGATTTCATGAACGCCTCGTATCCGAACGGACCACCGGCGTCAACGGCGCGGGAGGTCAACCAGTCGAGGCTGTCGGCGTCGTCGACGATGTAGCCGTCCAGGCTGGACGCGGTGAAGTAGACGGTTGCCATGTCAGTTTCCTCCCGCACGATGGATATGACAATTCCTGCTGAGCTGGCTGCTCACATGTCGCTCTGGCGAGGATGCGCGGGCTGTCGACGATCCGTGGGATGTCGTGGTCAGCTATCCAGCACCTCGTTGACGCGTGCCTCGACATCGGCGCGGTCACCGAGGTCGTCAACGTCGATGCCGAAGCGGTCAGTCAGCGCGTCGAGCACCTCGGCGGCGGTGTCGAAGCGGATCTTCTCGGTCTCGCCTGCGCGGTGGATCGTTAGGTTTCTGCCACGCAGGTTCCAGCGGGCGTCGTCGGTGACCAGTGCCGCCGTCACGCCTGTGACGAAAAACGAGTCGGGATGCGTTGACACATACCAACTTCCGACTTCGAGATCGATTCGCGGTTGTGGCCGAGTATCGAACATGTACAGCGGCTGCCACTCACCGCGGACCTCGGCCTCCAGCTGATAGCCGGTACCGCGCTCCCGGATGCGGTACGGCTCGTGCCGGGTTTCCTGCACCGGCCCGGCCTCCAGCCAGATCGGCGACGTCAGCGTCTGCCCGCCGAACCCGACGTCGACCAGAAGAGGACCGTCGACACCGGGCACCGTCACCGACAACACATGATGCGTCTGCGCGGGAAGCGGGCCATCCGGATTGAGCCACACCACGCGGCCGGCAAGCCGTTCCACGCCAAAGCCCAACTCGTCGAGCACATATCCCATCAGTCCGTTGTGCTCGTAGCAGTAGCCACCGCGACGGCGGTGCACGAGCTTGTCGGTGAGCGCAGCCGCGCTGAGGTCGACGACGGGGATACCCATCAGCGGGTCGAGGTTCTCGAACGGGATGGACCGGTTGTGCGCGGCCACGAGCGCGTGCACGGTCTCGACCGTCGGGTCCGCCGGGCCCCGGTAGCCGATCCGGTCGAAATATGCGGCCACGTCGACGGTGTCGGTGACTTCCGTTGTCATGACGCCATCCTGCGACCTCAATACGGGTTGAGGTCAAGTCGGTGGGACACTGAGGACGTGGCCGAGCACTTGACCGAGGAACTGCGAGAGGACCTGCTGGCCCGCTGGTCGGAGACGCATCGCAAGCATCACACGGTCACTCACCTGCACGAGATGCTCGACGCGATCGGACTGCTGGCCGACGCGGGCATCGAGTTCGACCGTGAGGCGGTGGAGCTCGCCGCGTGGTTCCACGACGCCATCTACGAGATCGGCCGCGACGACAACGAGGACCGCTCCGCCGAGCTGGCCCGCGAGCTGCTGGCGACGTCGCCGGTGCGGGATGAGGTCGCGCGGCTGGTGCTGCTCACCAAGACGCACAAGGTGGCCGACGACGACGTCAACGGCGCCGTGCTCAGCGATGCGGACCTCTCGGTGCTGGGCAGCGAGGCGCTCCGGTATCGGGCCTATGCGACGGCGGTCCGGGAGGAGTTCGCCGACGTGCCCGACGACGTGTTCAAACCGGCTCGCGCGCAGGTGCTTAAGGCGCTGCTCGACGGGCCCATCTTTCACACCGAGCCCGGCCGACAGCGGTGGGAGGAGCGCGCCCGCCGCAACATTGTCGAGGAGATCGCTGAGCTCACCGGCTAGATGTCCTCTCGCAGCGTGTCATCAAGTGTTGACGCCGCCAGGAGCAGTGGTGCCCTGGGCGAGAACTACTAGGTACCCGTCCACTTCGGCGGGCGCTTCTCCGCGAACGCGATCGCGCCTTCCTTCGCGTCGTTGCTGCTGAAGACCGGCATCAGGATCCTTGTCTGCTGGGACCACATATCGTCGGGGCTCCAGCCGCGCGACTCGGCGATGATCCGCTTCGTCGCCGCCACTGCCAACGGCCCGTTGGCGGTGATCTTCTCGGCGAGCGCGATCGCAGCGTCCAGCGCCGATCCCGGTTCGGCCAGCACGTTGACCAACCCCAACTCGTGTGCCCGCTGTGCCGGCAGGTTGTCGCCCGTCAGCGCGAGTTCCATCGCGATGGCGTATGGGATGCGCTGCGGCAGCCGCAGCAGCCCGCCGCCGCCGGCGACCAGGCCACGCTTCACCTCTGGAATGCCGAACGCCGACTCCTTCGACGCCACGATCAGATCGGTGGCCAGTGCCAGTTCGGTGCCGCCCGCCAGCGCGTAGCCTTCGACGGCTGCGATCAACGGCTTGATAGGCGGACGCTCGGTGAACCCCATTCCGCGGCCTTCGACCACGACGTTCTCGCCGCGCGCGAACGCCTTGAGGTCCATGCCCGCACAGAACGCGCCGCCTGCGCCGGTGACGATGCCGATGGAGAGCCCGGGATCGCTGTCGAGGCGGTCCACGGCATCGGCCAACCCGCGACTCACCGCAGCGTTGACGGCATTCTTGGCCTCGGGCCGGTTAATGGTGATGATCAGGATCCGGTCGCGCTGCTCGACCAGGACTACATTTTCGCTGTTGTCTGTCACGCCGGTGATGCTATCGGCTGACCGCCAGGGTCATGC
>JBKOYU010000117.1:0-1791 GCA_046725575.1 Actinomycetota bacterium
ACAACGGGCGGGCCTGACCGTCGAACGGGCGATCGTCGTGGACGACCACATGCGTGCGGTCGACGACGACAACATCTACGTGGTCGGCGAGTGCGCCCAGCACCGAGGCCAGGTCTACGGGCTGGTGGCGCCGCTGTGGGAACAGGCCGTCGGGATCGACAAGATCCGCGCCGTCGTGGTCGACGACGCCGAGGGCCCAGCCGCCGGCCTCGATGCGCGGATGCAGAAGTCGGTCGACGGCTACCGCGATCCGTGGCAGGACGGCCGAGAACCCGTGACGGAAGGCCAGTTCCGGACGTCACTGCCGTTGTTGCCGCTGCCGAAGGTGCCGGTGCGATGACGGACGTCGTGGCTGGCATCGAAATAGGCCGAGTCGACGAGATCCCGGTCGGCGAGGGCCGTACGTTCGCCGTCGAGGGTGAGCAGATCGCGGTGTTCCGGCTGCGGGACGGCTCGCTGCGGGCGATTGGCGCGGTTTGCCCGCACAAAGGCGGGCCGCTGGCAGACGGGCTGGCCGACGACCGGGTGGTGGTGTGCCCGCTGCACGGCTACACGTTCGACATGTGCACCGGAAGCGAGGCCGGCGGAGCCGACATGTCGGTGCGCAGCTATTCAGTGTCAGCGGTCGATGGCGCCATCCGGATCGCGCATCACACGAAGTAGAAGGTGAGTCCGAGCACGGCGTAGATGGCGAGTAGTTGCAGGCCTTCATACCAAGTGGACTCGCCGCGTTGGGTGACTTCGTTGGCGATGATGATCGCCAAGAAGATCGCGCCGATCTCGAACCCGTTGAACACCAAGGCCATTGGGAATGGGCCGATCGCGAACGACGCGAGCACGAGCACCGGAGCCACGAATAGCGCGATCTGGGCGGCCGATCCCACCGCGATGTTGATGGAGATGTCCATCCTGTCCCGCGCGGCGAAATACACCGCGACCCAGTGCTCGGCGGCGTTGCCCACCACCGCCACGACGATCACGCCAACGAAGAACGGAGACAGCCCGATGGCCGCCGACGCGTCGGTGATCGAGTGGACCAGGATCTCCGACATCCAGCCCACCGCGGCACCCGCAACAGCCAGCATGAGCACGCTCTTGCGCACCGACCACGGCTCGCCGCCGTGATCGGGTTCGTCGTGCGAGGGGTTGAACAGGTGCGCGTGGGTCTTCAGGGAGAACACCAACCCGGCCGCGTATGAGGCCAGCAGCACCAGGGCGACCCCGACCGACAGCGCCTTGAGGTCGCTCGAGAACTCCACCGCCCGAGCCCTCGGCTCGGGCAGCCCGCCGCCGGCGACCAGCTGGAATATCGCCGGCATCACCAGGGCCACCGTCGCCAGGAGCAGCATCAGCGACTGGGCGGTGGCCGCGCGCAGCTCGAAGCGCTGCCGCTCCCGTCTCAGGCCGCCCGCCAGCATCGACATCCCGAGGACCAGCAGGATGTTGCCGAGAATCGACCCGACGAGCGAGGCCTTGACCACCTCCTGCAGCCCGGCGCTCAGCGCGAACAACGCGATGATCAGCTCCGGGGCGTTGCCGAACGTCACGTTGAGCAGCGCACCGATCCCCGGACCCGACCGGGCCGCCAGCTCCTCGGTCGCGCGGCCCATCAGCGCCGCCGTCGGGATCACTCCGAGCGCCGACGCGAAGAACACCGGCACCGCACCGGCATGCATGAACTCCAGGACGACCGCGACCGGGATCAACGGCACGAGCAGGTACGGCCAACCCTCGCCCGTGAGCAGGAACGGCTTACCCCGTTCGGTGGTCGGGGCATCTGTTGTCATGCGG
>JBKOYU010000666.1:0-7602 GCA_046725575.1 Actinomycetota bacterium
GTGCCCTATCGCGATCCGGGTGCGCGCTCGCGGGACGAATACCGCCTTACCGACAAGGGTCGAAGCCTGGCGCCGATCTTGATCGCACTGAACGACTATGCGGATCGCTGGCTGATCAACCGCAGCGAAGCAACGCTGCTGCTGCGTCACCGCGAGTGCGAGGCACCGGTCCACGCGGTGGTGATCTGCGAAGCCGGGCATTGGATCGAAAGTGTCCGCGATGTCGTCGCCGTTCCCGGTCCCGGCGCACGTCGTCAGGCGTAAACGAATTCCTCGGTGCGATACAGCGTCATCCCGCCGTCGGCGAAACCTCCAATCCGGCGAATTCACGATCGCAACCCGAGGCCTCTTCACCAATACACGGTGACGTCAGGCGGTCCCGAACCATCACGCGTCAGCGAGAATGTCTTCACCGAGCGCGTCGATCACCATGAGCGCGACATGAATGTCGACATTCCTCGTGATGTCTAGACCGGTCAATTCGCTTGCGCGCGTGACGCGTTGAACGACCGTGTTCTTGTGCAAGTGAGAGGAGCGGGCCACCGCTGTATAGCTCTTGTTCGCCTCTAAGAATGCCAACAGCGTTTCGCGAAGTTCGCGGGAACGTTCATCTGTGCCCGCAAGGTTTCCGAGCGTGGCAGTGACGAACGCTCGAAGCTCTGCAGTGTCTTGAGCCATCAGCGAAATGAGCCGAACTCGGTCGTAATAAGTAATCGGCTCGAGCCGTCCCGGCGTGGCCATGTCGAAGATCTCCAGAGCGCGCTGAGCCTCTCGATGGGACTGGACAAGCCCACCTACGCCAGGACGGGGGGTTCCGACTCCGATGTTCACGTGTTCGCGGGTCGGGCTCTTCGGTCTTCCGGCCCCCTCTTTGACGGCCAACCACGCATCCATGGTGGTCAATCCGGTGGCGATGGTCAGTAATCCGGTCGCGCCGACGCTGGCGGCGACGGCTTTGGCCTCAGACTGCAGAATTTCGGCTTGGTTCGTGCCGGCAGCCCTGATGCGAAGAGCTGACGCCATGTGCGTGCCTTGCAGTGGATAGTGCAGGAGGTGCGAGGCGTCGTCGATGTCAACCACTTCACCGTCGAGGACAGCACTCACCAGTGCCGCGCGACGTGCAGCGCCCGATGTCGCACGGCGCTGGAGTTCTCGTTCGTACTCGACGATCATGATGTCGGAGAGTCGATCGATGTATCGAACGGCGACTGTGGCTGCGAGTTGAAGCTCTTCGGCCTGGTCGGCGGAATCGGCATGGCGAGCGATGACGGGGGCGCACCACCGTAGCCAATGCTCCAGAGCCAGTTGATAGCCGCGCAGCACGGCGACGAGTGGAACCTGCCGCGCAACGGCCGCGTCGGCAAAGACCAGCGCTTCCCGGGGCGGTTCGGCGTCGGCTCGGTGCGCGCCGAGGGTGAGAAGGACCGCCTGTAGGTTGGCTTCCGCGCTGATCTGGAGGCCTTGAGTGAAATCGGCCGATCGCGCAGTAATCGACGTCGACGCTGCATTGTGTGCGCCGTCACATCCGATCCTCTCAGCCGAACAAGCCCAAGACGATGGCCCGACGTTCCACAATGCAAGCCCTGATGTAGTTCCACAGACCATCCGCGCAAAGCCGGCAACGTCGGCCCAGTTCTACTCGTCTACGGACCGCTCACCGCGTGACCGCGGGCGCTCATCACGCCGGGTAGGGGAGTCGCTTGATGCATCTTGCGCGAACCGATGGCCAGTCCGCGCCCGACCACGGCGCCCGCGAGACCGAAGCCGGCTACGGATTGAGTCCAGAAATGCGTTGCGGAACAGAGTTTCGCGGCAGCGTTCCGGTCGCTTCCAGCAGCCTGGACAGCTCGCGGCACGCCTTGACACGCGCACGTTGAGCGATGTCGAGCATCGGCATCGTGATGAATCCGTGGATGCCGCCCTCGAAATAGCACTGCGTCAGCGGAACCCCCGCGGCTTCCAGGGCATCGCCGAACGCAACGCCCTCGTCCCGCAACGGATCGTGGCCGGCAATGACAACCACTGCCGGAGGCAGCCCGCCCAGATCGGCGCGTAACGGAGACGCGTAAGGATGCTCCCGGTCGGCTGGGGAGGGCACGTACTGGTCCCAGTACCACTGCAGCGCGGGACGCGGGTTGTAGTAGCCCTTTCCGAACAGCCGATACGATTCGGTGTCGAAGTCCGCGGCGATCACCGGGTAGAGCAGCAGTTGGGCAGCCAGCGATGGTCCGCCACGATCGCGAGCCATCAGTGCCGTCACTGCCGCCACGTTCCCCCCGCACTGTCGCCGCCGACCACGATTCGGCCCGGGGCTCCGCCCAACTCCCGAGCATTGCGTGCCACCCACTGTGTTACTGCGAAGACATCCTCGGCGGCGGCGGGCCACGCATGCTCTGGAGCCAGCCGGTAATCGACCGAAACAACAACGGCACGAATCAGATTCGCGAAGCTACGACAAAGTCCGTCGTGACTGTCGAGATCGCAGAACACAAACCCGCCACCGTGGGCGTACACCAGAATCGGCGGTGCCTCCGTATCAGCCACCTCCGGACGATAAACCCGTACCGCAATGTCCCCCGACGGACCTGGCACGGACTCGTCATAGACCGCGCCAACGGTTTCAGGCTCTGCAGACGCGACGAAGCGCGACCTGATCACCGACCGCGCCTGCGGCCCGGTCATCGTCTCCACGCGCGGAAATCCGGCGTCGAGCGACTCGAGAATCCCGGCTATCTGCGGGTCTAAATCCATGCCTCGACTTTCGCTCGCTCCGGTTGTCGCTCGTTCCTCGCTGCGATCCTCACTCGCGTACGTCTCCGAGGCCTTAGGCGTACTGCAGTGCACCCGAATCGCGGGCCGGTACTTGCCTCAGCGTGGGGCCGCCGCGCAGAGGGCGCGCCTGTTGCAGCGTCGGTGCCACCCGAACCGGGCCGTCCTCGACGTTGCGCCAGATGCCCATCGCGGTCATGCGAACCGGCGCGGCAAGACGCTGGTCGAACACCATCCGGCTCATGGGGCCGCACACCGACACCGCGGCGACAGCTTCACCCGGACCGCCAATTGGTGCTGCAACGCAACCGAATCCGGGCAGCGACTCCTCTCGATCGAAAGCCACGCCATGAGCGCGAACCTTGGCCAGCTCTGCGGTCAGTTGCGCGGGGGAGTTGATGGAGTACTTCGTCTTGCGCCTCGCCAGGTCGACGGTGTCGCGCTGCTCGGTGTACGCCAGCATCGCTTTGCCGACCGCGGCACAATGCGCCGGCTGGCGTCCGCCGACGCGGGTGGGTATCGCGGCGGTCATCCGGTCGCCGATCTTCTCCAGGTACACGACGTCGGCGCCGTCGAGGACTGCCAAGTGCACGACCAGCCCGGTGGCGCGATGCAGATCGTGGAGGAGTGGGATCGCCGCGCGGTGAAGCCGGTCTTGGTGCACCGCGAGGGATCCGAGTTCGACCAGCCGCATGCCGAGTTCGTAGTCGCGGCCGTCGCGGCGAAGCCACCGTAGCTTCACCAGCCTCCCGAGCATCCGGTGCGCCGAAGACCGGGGCAGGCCAGTCCGGCGCACAATCTGGGCCAGCGTCAACCGGCCGGGGCCATCGAACGCGTCCAGCACCAGCGATACCCGGTCGATGACGGCACTCGGTGTGGTGGATTCGGCGATATCTGGGGCCACGGTCATGACGCCTTCTTGCGGCTCAAGCAACCATTACTATTAGTGATATGACTGTTTGTACCATTCCGATGTGGCTGCTGTCACACAAGCGCGCGAAATTGACGCAGCACACAACGACGAAGGGTGCTGACCTCGGGAAATGGGGAGCTTGCAGGAGGGGAGTGGATCAGCCTTTGGCGGCGGCCCGCCCAGCGCGGCGGCCGTAAAAACTGCCGTCGCCGAGGGAGATGCCGCTGGCGTAGCCCCATGCCGCGACGCCCGCGGTGCAGCGACCCGCCGCGTACAGGCCGGGAATCGGCTCGCCACTGACGTGCAGCACCTCGGAATCCAGAGTGGTCTGCAACCCGCCCAGTGTGAAACCAGCGCAGCTGGCCCGGAGGTCGATCGCGCCGACGGGCGTGACGATCGGCTTCAACCACTCAGGTTTCTTGTGCAGCAACGGATCCTCACCGCGCGCGGCGGCGTCGTTGTATGCACTGACCGTGGCTTGCAGCGATCCAGCGGGCAGCCCGATTTCGCCTTCGAGTTCGGCGACGGTGTCACAGACCCACGTCGCCGGACGTTTGAGGATTGGTGTCGCGGAGGTCGCGGCCATGGCCTCTTCCTGCGCGTCGCCGTCGATGATCAGGAACGCCGTGTCGTCCTGTTGGTAGAGCGTCAGCTGTCCGATCCGGCCGGAGTACATGTCCTCAGGGACGTAACGCTGCCCGCGCCCGTTGACGAGGATGCCGCGAACGGTCTGCTGGGGATCGATCAGGAACGCCACTTCGGTGGCGTCCATGTGGGCCACGTCGGCGCCGAGCGCCTGGGCCATCCGGATGGACTGCCCGTCATGTTGTTCGATCGACGCAGCGGGGCGGCCGACGAGCCGCGGCGCGTGCTGCGCGACCATCGCGTCGTTGTAGGCGAAACTGCCCGTGGCCAGGACAACGCCGCGACGCGCCCGAACGGCGAGCGACTTGCCGTACTGGCGGGCGACGATTCCGGCGACCCTGCCGTCGGACTGCACGACAAGCGCCGACGTATGGACGTCGTAGAGCGATCGCACACCCAGCGACGTGGCGGTGTCGACGAGCGGCTTCATCAGCATGTAGCCGCCGCTCTTCTCGCCGGCCCGCTTGTCGGACATCTGCGGAACATGGCCGCGCGGAGCGGGTTTCGCGATGGTGTTGAACGGAAATGCGTTCTCTCCGCCGGTGAACATCAAGCCCTGGTCGCCGGGCGGTTCCCACCCCGGCTCGCCCCAGAACTCGGGTTTGAAGGGAACGCCGCACCGCACGAGCCAGTCGAAGTGCTCGACGCTGCTCGCGCAGTAGTCGGCGATTCTGTTCTCATCGGCGCCCGGCCCCATCGCCACGTTGAGGAAGGCCGCCATGTTGTCGACGGAATCGTCGAAGCCGCATGCCTGTTGCAGTCCGGTGCCGCCGCCGAGGTAGATGAAACCGCCCGCCATCGCGGCCGCACCGCCCCAGCCGCCGGTGCGCTCGAGGACGAGCACGTCGGCGCCGGAGGAGGCGGCCTCGACCGCTGCGGCGGCACCGGCGATGCCGTAGCCCGCGATCACGACATCGGCTTCGTAATCCCAGTTGTCGATCAGGTCAGCTGACTTGGGGTAAACGTCGGTGTTCATTCGCGCTAGGGCCGCATCGCCGCCGGGAGGTCGCCCACCCACTGGTGACCCCAGTAGCTGTCGGCGGTGATTTCCTCTGCGGTGTAATACGTTTCGTCGACGCGCATGCCGTCGGTGCCGAACTCGATGTCCCAGTCTCCGGGGGCGCGCACGTAGAACGACACCATTTTGTCGTTGGTGTGGCGGCCCAGGGTCGAGGACAGCTGGAATCCCTCCGCGTTGACGCGGTCCAGGGCCTGTCCGACGGCGTCGAGGCTGTCGACCTCCACCATGACGTGAACCAATCCGGGCGCGTCCTGGTTCGTCGCCGGACAGATCGCCAGGCTGTGGTGTCGCTCGTTGATCCCCAGAAATCGAACGCGGACGGGGCCGAACTCTGGTGGCACCGGAACCCGGAACGCGCCACGGGAACGGAAGCCGAGCACGTCGGTATAGAAGTCGAACAAGCCGTTCGGGTCGAGCGCGGGCACCACCACATGACCCAGCCCCTGATCGCCGGTGACGAACCTCGCCCCGAACGGGGTGATCACCGGGCTGTGGTCGAGCACCGAGCCGTGGAAAACCTCGAGCGTGGTGCCGGCCGGGTCGTCGAACGTGATGACTTCCTCGACGCGGCGCTCGTCGGCCTCAGCCAGCGACAGCTCCTTGAACGGCACACCGGCCGCGTCCAGCGTGGCCTTGACCCGCTGCAATGCGGCGTGGTCGCGCACTTCCCAACCGACGGTGAGCACCCGGTCGACCTCACCGGGGACGACCACGATCCGGGCCGCCCGCTCGTCCATCCGCAGGTACAGCGCCGAAGGGTCGGGACCCTTTCCCTCGGCGAAACCCAAGACGCCGAAAGCGAATTGACGCCACCGCTCGATGTCGCTTGCCGCAACGGTGATGTAGCCGAGGCTTTTAAAGAGGCACGGGTTGTCGCTCACGTTTGAAATCCCCTTTAGATCAAGGCCCGCAGCGGGCCCTGCGGATCGATGCCCAGCGAGCTCAGGGCCGAGGCGTGATAGGTGGAGCCCGGCACGTGAATCGCGTGGGCAAGGCCGGCGTGCGCATCGCGCCAATACCGCTGCAGTGGCTTGTCCATCCGCAGCGCGTTGCCGCCCGAGCGGGCGAAGATCTGATCCACCGCGGTGACAGCGCGCCAGACGGCGCGGACCTGGGTGCGACGCCCGGCGGCGCGGTCGGCGAACGAGACTTCCCTGCCCGAGTCGACGATGTCGTAAATGCGGTCGACGTTGGCCAGCAGTTCCTGGCGGGCGGCGTTGATGTCGGCGGCGGCCTCACCGATCGCGTACATCACATACGGATCGTCCTTGATGGCGGTGCCGTTGGCGCCGACGCGTTCCCGCTGATAGTCCAGGTGGGCAGCCAGCGCCCCCTCGGCGATCCCGATGACCGCCGACGAGATGCCCAGCGGGAACATCGTCGACCACGGCATCAGGTAAAGCGTCTCGGTCATTCCGGCCTTGCGCTGGGCGGTGCCGTCCATCACCTCGGTGGCGTCCATCACCCGGTAGTCGGGCACGAACGCGTCGCGCACGATGACGTCCTTGGAGCCGGTTCCCCTCAGTCCCACGACATTCCAAGAGCCGTCGACGATCTCGTAATCCTTGCGGGGCAGGATCATGTGCATCATCTGCGGTGGCATGACGGGCTTGCCGCCGGCGTCGCCGAGCATGGCGCCCAGGAAGATCCAGTCGCAGGCGTCGGTGCCCGAACTGAACTGCCAGCGGCCGTTGAAGATGTAGCCGCCGTCGACCGGCGTGGCCACGCCCTGCGGGGCGTAGGGCGAGGCCATCCAGGTGTCGTGGTCAGGAGCCAAGACCTCCTCGGTGGCCCGCGGGTCGGCATACGCCAGCTGGTAGGGGTGCACACCCACGACACCGCAGATCCAACCCGCTGCCGGATCCAGTGAGGCGACTCCCATCACCGTTTCGGCGAACTCCCGGGGGTGCGCCTCGAAGCCGCTGTACTTCTTGGGCTGCAGCAGCCTGATGGCGCCCACGGACTTGAGGTTCTTGACCGTCTCGTCGGGCAGTTGCCCGAGCCGTTCCGCTTCGATGGCCTGCTCGCGCAGCCGGTCGGCGATGTCCATCACCTTGTCGAGTACCCGCTCGGTCATGCGTCGTCCTTACTGTGGGGGCGCAACTGATGGTGGACCCCAGGTGATGCCATCATGTCTTGCCGTCCCGATCAGCGGAACTGGTTCTGCAGATCGACTGTGCCGTTTCAGAACTGAATCGTCACCTCGTCAGTGATCGGCCTGGCCTGGCAGGCCAGGATGAGGCCGGCCGCCCGG
>JBKOYU010000579.1:0-7854 GCA_046725575.1 Actinomycetota bacterium
CCACTGCGTCACGCCGTCACCAACGGCCGCGACGATCCCGCTCATCTCATGCCCGACGATGGCCGGGATATCGACCCGGGCGTCCATGTCGCCGTGAAAGATGTGCAGATCCGTGCCGCAGATGCCCGTGTAGGCGACCTCGATCTGCACCTGTCCCGGCCCGACTGGTTGGGGCTCATGCTGACGGATTTCGATCGCGCGGTCGCCGACATAGTTGGCGGTAAGCACTCGGCCTCCTTTGATACATCTGATGTAAAAGGCATGTATACCGTCGCCGCCCGTAGGTTGTCGACCGAGTTGGCAAGATTCATCAGATGAATATAGAGTTTCAGTATGACGAAGATCATCAGTGTCGATGCCATCGACGTGCGCTTTCCGACCTCGCTGAGCCTGGACGGCTCGGATGCGATGAATAAGGACGGCGACTACTCGGCGACGTACGTCGTGATCAAGACCGACGATCCGGGGCTGGCCGGCTTCGGGTTCACCTTCACCATCGGACGGGGCAACGACGTCTGCACCCTGGCGGCGCGCCGGCGCGGGGAGCCGTTGATCGGAATGGACCTGAGCGACGTCACCGCCGATCTCGGCGGCGTGTACCGCTACCTGAAGTCAGACTCCCAAATGCGTTGGCTGGGACCGGAGAAAGGCGTCGAACACCTCGCGATGGCCGCGGTCATGAACGCCGTGTGGGATCTGGCGGCGCGGGAAGCCAACAAACCGCTATGGCGGCTACTGGTGGACATGACTCCCGAGCAGCTGGTCGATGTCGCCGACCTGAAGTACCTCTCGGACGTCCTGACCCGCGACGAGGCGGTTGCCATGGTGGCCGAGCTCGCGCCGACCCGGGCTGAGCGGATCGCCGAGCTCGCCGAGTCCGGGTACCCGTGCTACACCACGAGCGCCGGCTGGTTGGGCTATTCCGACGAGAAGCTGCGCCGGCTGTGCCAGGAGGCCGTCGACGCCGGCTACAAGCACATCAAGCTCAAAATCGGGGCGAACCGGGACGACGACATCCGGCGACTGGGGATCGCTCGAGAGGTGATCGGGTACGACGCCAACCTGATGATCGACGCCAACCAGGTGTGGGACGTGCCCGAAGCAATCGAATGGGTCAATGCGCTGGCGAAATTCCAGCCACTGTGGATCGAGGAACCAACCAGTCCGGACGACGTCCTGGGCCACGCGGCTGTGCGCAAGGCGGTCGCACCGATCGGCGTGGCCACGGGCGAACACGGAATGAACCGAGTGCTTTTCAAGCAGATGTTCCAGGCCGAGGCCATCGACTACTGCCAACTCGACTCAGCCCGGCTTGCCAGCATCAACGAAATCCTCGCGATCTACCTGATGGCCAAGAAGTTCAATGTCCCTGTCTGCCCGCACGCCGGCGGAGTAGGGCTTTGCGAACTGGTGCAACACCTTTCGATCTTCGACTACGTCGCGGTGTCGGGCTCCCTACAGGGCCGGGTCACCGAATTCGTCGACCACTTGCACGAGCACTTCGTCCAGCCATGCGTCGTCCGCAACGGTGCCTACGTGGTGCCAACCGCCCCCGGCTACAGCGCCGAAATGCACGCCAGCTCCATCGATGAGTTCGCTTTTCCTGACGGCACCTACTGGGCCGGACGGTCTCAGCCGGTGGCCACGTCGGCGTGGGCGTCCAACTGAGCCGATAGATACTCCTCGACCCCGAGTAGGTGCACGCCCATCCGCAGGCGTGCGGCATCTGGGTCGTGCGCCTTGAGCGCCGCGAGAATCGCCTGGTGCTCGGCATGCGTCCGCGACTCGACGCCCTCCTCGTGCAGGGCCCGCCAGGTGCGGGCCCGCACCGTCCGGCTGGCGAGACCCTCAATCAATGCGCTCAATGTCGGGTTACCCGATGCGTTGGCGATCACTCGGTGGAAGGCGACATCGGCCTCCATCACCGCCTGATGGTCGACTACGTCCTGCCCGATCATCACCCCCATCCGAGTCAACACGTCGTCGGCCTCGACGAGTTCGGATTCAATGATCCGCAACGCGGCTCGCCCTGCGGCCTCGACCTCGAGTACCCGCCGCACGGTCATCAGATCGACCATGTTCCCCGGCCGCTGCAGATCGACCAGTACAGCCAGCGGACCCAATAGCGTGGCCGGATCGAGTGCGGTGACGTATGTCCCGGCCCCCTGGCGAGTTTCCAGGACGCCCATCAACACCAGAGCGCGCACGCCCTCGCGGAGCGACCCGCGCGACACCCCCAGTTCCTCGGCGAGGTCGTTCTCCACGGGCAGCCGCGATCCGGCCGAGAGCCTGCCGCTGGTGATCATGGCTTTGATCCCGTCGACCACGACCTCCGACTGTGACCGGCCCGAGGCAGCGGCGGACAACTCAGATGCGTGTTCGGCGACAGTCATCTGATGATTCTATGCCGTCGCAGGAATCATCAGATCTCTGTAGCTCAATCATCCAATGATTCGCAGCAATTGCCCCGCAATTCCTGACCCAAAGGGTTGACAAGGAGGTCGATACATCTAATGATTCAGGACAACAGTCAATCCCGCCTGTTGCGGTGGTCACATCTTTCCGCGCAGGGTGTACCGACGGAGGAGAGTCCTAATGGCAGAGGCGTTGATGGCCGGCACGCGTTCGTCGGGTGCTGCGACCCGATACCGCTGGATGATCATCTGGCTCATCTTCATCGGACTGTCGATCAACTATCTCGACCGCGCCAGCCTGTCCGTGGCGCTCCCCTTCATGGGTGACGAGTTCCACCTGACGGGTACCGAAAAAGGTCTCGTGTTCGCGGCCTTCTTCTGGGCCTACGACGCATGCCAGCTGTTTGCGGGCTGGTATGTCGACAAGGTCGGTCCGCGGCGGTCCTTCTTCCTGGCGGCAATCTGGTGGTCGATCTTCACGGCCATGACGGCGTTGACCCGTGGCTTCTGGTCGCTGATCACCGTCCGGTTCCTTCTCGGTGTCGGTGAAAGCCCGGCGCCCAGCACGTCGGCCAAGGTCGTCGGCACCTGGTTCCCGACCCGTGAACGCGCCTTCGCCACGGGAATCTGGGACTCGGGATCCCGAGTCGGTGCAGTCATCGCACTGCCGATCGTCACCGGCATTGTCGCCATCCTGAACTGGCACGCCGTCTTCCTGATCATCGGCGGAGTCGGAGTCATCTGGGCCTTCGTATGGTGGCGGGTCTACCGCGACCCGAGTGTGGCCAGCCGGGCCAACGCCGCCGAGATCGACTACATCGAAGCCGGCGGAGCGCGCACCGCACATACCGACGACGACGAGTCCGAGAAGATCAAGTGGCGCGAGCTGTTCTGTTATCGCACGGTCCTGGCGATGATGTTCGGCTTCTTCTGCCTGAACAGCGTCATCTACTTCTTCATCACCTTCTTCCCGAGCTACCTCGTTGACGAACGTGGCTTCAGCCTGCTCAAGCTCGGATTCTTCGGCGCGATCCCAGGACTGTGCGCCGTGCTTGCCGGCTGGACCGGTGGATTCCTCGCCGATCGCGCCATCCGAAGCGGCTACTCGGTCACCCGAGTCCGCAAGACCGTGATCGTCGGCGGCCTCATCGGCGGATCGGTCATCATGTTCGCCGCGCTCGTTCCAGACGCGTGGATGGCGCTCGCGCTACTCGCCGTCGCCTACAGCAGCCTCACGGTTGCCGGCACAGGCATCTGGTCCTTGCCCGCGGATGTCGCGCCGAGCTCCAAGCACGTCGGATCAATCGGTGGAATACAGAATTTCGCCTCGAACTTCGCCGGCATCATCACTCCGATCGTGATCGGCACGCTCGTCGACGCCACCGGATCGTTCGTCGTGCCACTGGCCGTGATCGGTGTGATCGCACTCGTCGGAGCGTTCAACTACTTGGTGCTCCTCGGCAAGGTCGAACCTCTCAAGGTCGCTGAGCTCACGCGAACGCCAAGCATGGACTGAGCTGGACGCCGAGCCGAGTCCCCGCTGCGATCAACGATCTAGCGGGGGCTCTCGGCGTCAGCATCCGAAAGATATTGCGCTATTCGGTATTTGGTGCTCCAGTTGGAGCTTCGTCGAGCTGCGCGGCAGCGATCTCCTCAGCGGTGGGAAGGCGCATGGCGACCAGCCCTGCGTATGTGTCCTTGTCCAGCTCGACGCGGTTGATGGTCAAGTGCACCGGTACCCATCCGCCGCCGTTGGCGGGCAATCGTAATACGCCAGAGGTAGCGCCTGACCCGAATTCGATTGTCATTCTTGCCATATGCGGAGCATCGTCTGGGTGGACGATCGGGACGCCCGTCTCGCGGGCGCGCCAGTTGAAGAACGGTGCGGGTTCGTCAAGCCATTTCAACAGCTTCCAGTGATGGAGATCCACCAGGACCCTGTGCACACCAGATTGCACCAGGCCGTTGAGGATTCGCGCTGCGAGGCTGTCGTGCGGGTCGGCCGACGCGTCGTGCTCGCTGCGCCAGTTCATCGCGCGGCAGATCAGTCGTTCCGTCCCGTCTTCCTCGGTCTCGATCTGCGCACGAGCGGCCCAACCAACCGTTATCTGCTCACCGTTGTAGTCGGTGACGTCCCAGGTGGTGCAGAACGTCATGCCGGGTTCGGGCCTCATCAGCATCGACAGCACCTTGGTCTCACTGGGGTTGAGGTCTCGCATCGGCAGGTCTTCGGCGAACGCCCGTCCCTGTGTGGCCTCCCGCTGAGGGTCCCGCCCGCTATTGAACAGCGACTCCGGTGTGTCGGTCGCGATGCCGCGGGTGAGGTCCCATTTCAGCGGTCCGGGTATCGGCCGCTCGGGCGGTTCGAGGTCCGGCGGACCGATCCACAGATGTACACCGTGTATTAACCCGTCGGACATCTTGACAACTTCAGTACGAATTACGCGGTCGTTCTTCGGCGTGATGCTGCTCAGGCCGACGCCTGCGCGCACGGTCTCGCCGATGGCCGACTGGATCGCCATCAGGTTGGGGTTCCGCCTCAAGAACGTGCTGATTGGAACGAGATTCTTGGTTCGAGAACCTTGTGCCACCACGGCGGGCTCGCTGCCCAGTGTTTCCACGAGCAGCCAGTCGTGGGTCATGGCGGCATCTTACCGTCGAGCTAACAGCCGACTCCCAAGCGAAGATGCCCTACGGAATCCGTAGATATATCGCGAGAGACAGTTCCAGAGCAGGTACGGTAAACCATCCCTAAGTTGCGGATACCCCCCCGACGAGGTACTTTCCCTCTGCGCCCGACTTCCGGGATTGGGAACGGATCGCGTTGTCCGACCGTTCGCCGCGCCTGTCTGTGTGCTCGGCGTGCTCGATTTCAGCACCGCCGCCGCCGCGGATCACGGGGGGCGACCGTCGAGGGGTCGGTCGCCCTTTCCGTGTCTTACGGCGCGTGGCCTGTCAACTCGCCGAGCACCAGACGCAGCACCCGCACCGCGCCCTCCTTGTCGAGCGGATCATTGCCGCTGCCACATTTCGGCGACTGCACGCACGACGGGCAGCCCAGCGGGCATTCGCAGGCCTCGATCGCCGCTGCCGTCGCCGCCCACCACGTGTCGATCTTCCGGAAGCCGCGGTCGGCGAAGCCGGCCCCGCCGGGGTGGCCGTCATAGACGAAGATCGTCGGCAGGCCCTGTACGGGACCCACCGCCGTCGACACTCCGCCGATGTCGCCGCGATCGCAGCTGGCGACCAACGGCAGCAGACCGATCGCTGCATGTTCTGCGGCATGTAGCGCGCCCGGCACACGCAGCAACTCGATTCCATTGTGCTGCAATGCCTCCGGCGTGATCGTGCACATCACCGCGGTGGTGTCCAGCGTGCGGGTCGGCATGTCGAGTTCGACGAAGTCGATCACCTCGCCGTCCAGCCTGCGCCGCAGATAGCCGATCACCGTGTTGGTCACCGACACCGGCACGAGCCCAATGGTCACCGGACCGAATGTCATTCGCTCACCTTCGCCGGTGACCACGATGTCGGTGAGCTCGCGAGCGAACGTCGTGTAACCAGGATCCTCCGCGTGTACGAACGCGACGCCGTCCTCGAAATCCAGCGAGTCGACGACATAACTCTCACCCTGATGCAAATACACCGCGCCGGGGTGAACCGACGCAGGCGCCTGGCCCACACCCGCGCTGCCGAGCAGCCGGCCGGTATCGGCCTCCAGGATCGCGATCTGGCCGCCCGACGAACCGCGAATGTCCACCGCCGGATGCGGATCCACACCAGGAGTTGGGAAGTAGCCGCTGGACCGTCGGCGCAGCAATCCGTCGTCGACAAGCGTCTCCGCCACTGCCTCGGCGTTCCACATGCGCACCTCGGCGTCGGTCAACGGAAGTTCCGCCGCCGCGCAAAGCAGCTGCGGCCCGAGGACATACGGGTTGGACGGATCGATCACCACGCGCTCGATCGGCTTATCCAGCAACGCAGCGGGATGATGTACGAGATAGGTGTCCAGTGGGTCGTCGCGGGCGATCAGCACGATCAGCGCGCTCTGCCCACGACGGCCCGACCGGCCGGCCTGTTGCCAGAACGATGTGACGGTGCCGGGAAAGCCGGCCAACACCACCGCATCCAGGCCCGCGATGTCCACGCCCAACTCCAGCGCGTTGGTGGTGGCCACGCCGCGCAATTCGCCCTCGGCCAGAGCGCGTTCCAATGCGCGGCGGTCCTCGGCCAGATAGCCCGCCCGGTAGGACGCCACCCGCTCGACGAGCTCGGGAGCAATGCCTTGAAGTCGTGTGCGCGCACCCAGCGCCGTCAACTCCGCGCCGCGGCGCGACCGCACGAACGTCAGCGTCCGTGCCCCCTCAGCGACGAGGTCGGCCATCACCCGCGCCGCCTCGGCGCCCGCCGAACGTCGTACCGGAGCGCCGTTTTCGCCGACGATGTCGTCGCGCAGCGCCGGCTCCCACAGCGCGACCGTGCGTGCGCCGTGCGGGGAGCCATCGTCGGTGACCTCCGCGACGGTCTGCCCGATGAGTTCCGATGCGGTGGCCGCGGGCTGCGCGGTGGTGGCGCTGGCGAAGATCACCGTAGGAGCCGACGAGTAGCGGGTGCACAGCCGCAGCAGGCGGCGTAGCACCATCGCCACGTTCGAGCCGAAAATCCCTCGGTAGTAATGGCATTCGTCGACGACGACGAACTGCAGATTGCGCAGGAACACCGCCCAGCGGGCATGGTTGCGCAGCAGCGAGAGGTGAATCATGTCGGGATTGGAGAAGATCCACCGCGAACGTTCGCGCGCGAAACGCCGCACCTCGCCGGGACTGTCGCCGTCATACGAACTCGGTGCGACATCGGCCAATCGGTGCACGGCTTCGGTGAGTGCCACCGCGGACCGCAGTTGGTCGTGGCCGAGCGCCTTGGTCGGAGACAGATAGAGGGCTCGCGCACGCGGATTCTCTTTCAGGGCCGTCAATACTGGTAACTGGTAGGCCAACGACTTGCCCGACGCCGTGCCGGTGCTGAGCACGACGTGACGACCATCGTGCGCCAAATTGGCGGCCGCGAGTTGATGCGACCACAGCGCCTCGATACCGCGATCAACGAACGCTCGCACTACATCTGGGTCGGCCCACTGCGGCCATGCCTGCGGCCGGCCCTGACGTGGCGGCAGGTCTGCGACGTGCCGCAATGGCTGCTCGCCTGGATCCGTGCCGTCCATCGCACAGGCAAGCAGCTCGCGGCCGAAATCCGACCCCGGATGTGACACTGCCTGCCTCCTGAAACCCCGACGTAAGGTAATTGTTCCCCACTTGATCCCGCCGAGACTGTCGCGCCAGCCCCGAACGTGATTGACTTAGCGCGGTCGCAGCTTCTGTGTTCGTGTATTAGCACTCGCAGGATCGACGTTGCGATCGCGGTTCCTGCGAGGGTTGTAGGT
>JBKOYU010000166.1:0-3193 GCA_046725575.1 Actinomycetota bacterium
CTGCAGCAGCTTCAGCGCGGCAACGGTGGCGTGCACCACGTTGATCGCGTTGTCGCTACCCAGCGACTTGGCCAGGATGTCGTGCACGCCAGCGCATTCCAGCACCGCACGGGCGGCGCCGCCGGCGATCACACCGGTACCCGGGCTCGCGGGGCGCAGCATCACCACACCCGCGGCGGCCTCACCCTGCACCGGATGGGTGATGGTCTCGCCGATCAGCGGAACGCGGAAGAAGCCCTTGCGAGCCTCCTCGACACCCTTGGCGATCGCGGCAGGAACTTCCTTGGCCTTGCCGTAGCCGACACCGACCATGCCCTTGCCGTCGCCGACGATCACCAGCGCGGTGAAGCTGAACCGCCGACCGCCCTTGACGACCTTGGAGACGCGGTTGATCGCGACAACGCGCTCGAGGTAGTTGCTCTTCTCGCCGCCGTCGCGGCCACCACGGCCACCACGGTCGTCGCGGCGGCCACGGCCCTCGCGGTCACCGCGCGAGCCTCGCCCGTCCCGGCCGTCGGATGTCGCCGGCCCGGCACCAGTTGCCTGCTCGGCCATCATGCAGTCCTTCCGTTGTACGTCATTAGAACTTCAGCCCACCTTCGCGCGCCGCGTCGGCCAGCGCCGCGATGCGGCCACCGTAGGTGTAGCCGCCGCGGTCGAACACCACGGTGTCGATGCCTGCGGCCTTGGCGCGCTCGGCGATGAGCTGTCCGACCCGGACGCTTTGGGCTTTCTTGTCGCCCTCGACCCCGCGCACGTCGGCCTCGGTCGACGACGCGGCGGCCAGCGTGGTGCCGGTGAGGTCATTCACCAGTTGCACGTGAATGTGTCGCGACGACCGGTTGACGACCAGACGCGGCACCTCAGCGGTACCTGCGACCTTCTTGCGCAACCGGGCGTGCCGACGCAACCGTGCAACCCGGCGGGTCTCAGAAATGTTCTGCCCCACGGGCTTCCGCGTCGCTGACTCAGTCTTTGCAGCCATGTCTACTTACCTGTCTTTCCGACCTTGCGGCGGATCTGCTCGCCCTCATAGCGGATTCCCTTGCCTTTGTAGGGGTCGCTCTTCCGCAGGCGACGGATGTTGGCCGCGATCTGGCCGACCTTCTGCTTGTCGATGCCGGAGATCGAAAATTTCGTCGGGGTCTCCACCGCGAAGGTGACGCCCTCCGGGGCATTGATCACCACTGGGTGGCTGTAGCCGAGCGCGAACTCCAGGTTGCTGCCCTTAGCCACCACGCGGTAGCCGACGCCGAAGATCTCCATCTTGATGGTGTAGCCCACGGTGACGCCGGTGACCAGGTTGGCCACCAGCGTGCGCGACAGACCGTGCAGCGAGCGGTTGCGTCGCTCGTCGTCGGGCCGGGTCACCACGATGGCGCCGTCGTCATCGCGGGCGACCTTGATCGGTTCGGCGACCGCGAGCTCCAGCGTGCCCTTCGGTCCCTTGACCGATACCTGTTGGCCGTCGATCGTCACGTCGACCCCGGATGGAACCGGGACCGGCTGCTTACCAATACGCGACATGTCTATATCCCCCTCACCACACGTAAGCGAGGACTTCGCCGCCCACGCCCTGTCGTGCCGCCTGACGGTCGGTGAGCAGACCCGACGACGTGGAGATGATCGCCACGCCAAGGCCACCCAGGACCCGAGGCAGATTGGTGGATTTCGCATACACGCGCAGGCCGGGCTTGGACACCCGGCGCAGCCCGGCGATGCTGCGTTCACGGCTTGGGCCGTACTTCAGTTGCACCACCAGCGACTTGCCCACGCGGGCATCCTCGGTGTGGTAATCGGAGATGTAGCCCTCCGCCTTGAGGATTTCGGCGATGTTGGCCTTGATCTTCGAGTGCGGCAGGGTCACCTCGTCGTGGTACGCCGAGTTGGCGTTGCGCAGACGTGTCAAGAAGTCTGCGATCGGGTCCGTCATGGTCATGACAGCCGGTTCACCTTCCTCGCGGCGGTTCCCACTGTGCCCAATTTTTTGGGGAGGCCTACCGCAACCTTTCGAATGGGTCTGAAATTGTCTGTGGCTCTTACCAGCTGGACTTCTGCACGCCCGGCAGTTCGCCGGCGTGCGCCATCTCGCGCAGGCAGATGCGGCACAGCCCGAACTTGCGGTAAACCGCGTGCGGGCGACCGCACTTGCTGCAGCGGGTGTATGCCCGCACCTTGAACTTGGGCTTGCGCTGCGCCTTGTTGACGAGTGCCTTCTTTGCCATCTGTTCAGTTCTCCTTGAACGGAAAGCCGAGAGCCCGCAACAGCGCCCGTCCTTCGTCGTCGTTCGTCGCCGTGGTGACGACGGTGATGTCCATGCCACGGGGCCGGTCGATGCTGTCCACATCGATCTCGTGGAACACCGACTGCTCGGTCAGCCCGAAGGTGTAGTTGCCGGTGCCGTCGAACTGCTTGGGCGACAGACCGCGGAAGTCGCGGATACGCGGCAGGGCGATCGAGATCAGCCGGTCGAGGAACTCCCACATCCGGTCACCGCGCAGCGTGACCCGCGCGCCGATCGGCATGCCCTCGCGCAGCTTGAACTGCGCGATGGACTTGCGGGCGCGCCTGACCTCAGGCTTCTGGCCGGTGATCAGCGCCAGGTCGTTGACTGCGCCGTTGATCAGCTTCGCGTCGCGGGCGGCGTCGCCGACACCCATGTTGACGACGACCTTCACCACGCCGGGGATCTGCATGACGTTGGCGTAGCCGAACTCTTTTTGCAGCGAGTCTTTGATTTCCTCGCGGTAGCGCTGCTTGAGGCGGGGCAGCGTCTTCTCGGTGGCTTCTGCGGTAGTCATCTCAGATGTCCTTGCCATTGGTCTTGGCGACGCGGACCTTCTTGCCGGTCTCATCGTCGACGCGGAAGCCCACCCGGGTCGGCTTGCCGTCGGAGTCGAGCAGCATCACGTTGCTGACGTGGATCGGCGCCTCCTGCGTGACGATGCCGCCGGAGGCCGCGCCGCGCTCGGTGCGCGAAACGGGGGTGTGCTTCTTGATCCGGTTGACGCCCTCGACGAGCACCTTGTTGCGGTCCGGGAAAGCAACCAAGACCTTGCCCTTGGCGCCCTTGTCCTTACCGGAGATGACGAGCACCGTGTCGCCCTTGTGGACGTTCATTTACAACACCTCCGGGGCGAGCGAGACGATCTTCATGAAGCGCTTCTCGCGCAGTTCACGGCCGACCGGGCC
>JBKOYU010000406.1:0-4595 GCA_046725575.1 Actinomycetota bacterium
CGGTTGCGCGCCGCATAGACGCCGACGCCCTGGGCGACCGGCAACAGCGCGGTCACATACGTCATGCAGTCGGGCGCCGGACGGATGGTGACGGTGCGATCCGCCTCGGCCTTCGCCGCCCGATCGACGACCGCCTGGGAATCGAGCCGCATGCTGCAACACCCACATCGCGGCCCCAACAAGCGCCGCCGATGATTTCGCGACCGGGCCACCCGACCGAGTCAAAGATGGCGTTTAGCCGCTCGGCGTTGCGCTGACGAAGTTCCGCCAACATTGGATGACAACCGTCGAACAGTGAGCCGCCGGTCGACAAAGCCGCGGAGACGGCGCGATCTTCCTCGGCCATCCTCACCAGCCCTTCACATAGCTCCGCGTTCAAGCCATGCTCCGATCACTCCCCCACCTGCGGCAGTTCGTCGGCCGCGATCTCACACGGTGTTTCAGTGACCTCCACAGGTTCGGGCGGCGTTGCGGGCTCGGGCTCGGCGGACGGCGGCACCAGGGCGGGCGTAGGCGCGGGCTCGTCGGGCGGCGCCGGGTCGACCGCGGCGGGCGTCTCAGCCGGTTCGCACGTCTCGCCGGCTACAGGAGCAGCGACAGGCTCCTCGGCGGCAGGCTGCTCTTCCGTTTCGGCTGCGGGGTCGACGGACTCGTCGTCGTCTTCCGGGTCGTCCTCTAGTTCGTCGTCGTCTTCCGGGTCGTCCTCTAGTTCGTCGTCGACGTCCTCGTCGATCTCTGGCTCGTCGATGTCGGGGGTGTCCGCCAAGGCCTCGTCCGCCGATCCCAGCAGGCTGCCGAGCGCGTCGGCGAGCTGCTGTCCGAATCCGGACAGGCCACTGCCGACGTCCGGCAATCCACCGAGCGACGGCGCCGACGGCGGTGCCGCCATTGCGGGGGCGCTGGATCCCGCGTCGACCGGCGGGGCAGGTGCCGGCATTGGCGGCGACGGAGTCGAGGGCATAGGCGGCGTGGGCGGTGCACCCCATGACGGTGACGCCGCGACGGGCGGCGCCCCCGCACTCGCCGTCGCGGGAACCGTGACGGCCTCGTCGTCACGCGGCGGCGGTGTCCACGACGGACCGAGATCGCCGGGCACATCGAACACCGCATCCGGTTCGGCGGTGAGCTCAGCCGTCGCCGCGTCGTACAACTGGATCACCGCGGTCATCGCCGAGCGCATCGCAGTCAGCCAGTCAGCGCGAATATCGTTGTCGACGAACGGTTTTACCTCTTGGTCGATCCGCTCACTCGCGGCCGCACGATCACCGGCGCCCGTCGTCACCGTCTGCGCGGCGGCCAGCCATTCGTCCGGCGCGCGATCGTCGGCGGCAACCGCCGCGGCCACCTTCCCATCGACGGTGTGCCACAGGTTGTCCCGCAGCGTGGCCAGCGCGTCCGCCGTAGTGCGCACGGCGGCCGCCGCCGCAGCCGATGCCTCGCCGTGCCGGCGCAGAAACTCACGCGACAGGTCGGCGGTGCGGCCCTGCCAGGCGGCGGACAGTGCGCCGAGTTGATCGTCCTGGCGCGTCAGCGCGTCCTCCGTCGCCGCCACGGCCGCCTCGAGCGCGGCACAATCGGAGTCAAGGGCCCGCAGATCGAGACCATCCTCGCTGCCGTACCAGTCACGCACCTGCGAGGCGTGCAGCGTCAGGTCCGGGTTCGCATAGCCCAGCACATGGCAGGCCCACACGTAGGTCTGGATGTTATCGACGGCGGGGCGTCCCTCTGCCAATCGTGATGTGACGTCGAACTTTTCGGCCACCGCTACCCCACTCGCCGGGCGGCGCTGACATCGGCTTCGGCGTACCGATCAGCGGACGTATGCAGCACGGCGGCGATCTCCGCGGCGGCCCTCGACCACTGTCGGAGTTGGTCGACGACGTGGTCCACGGCCGCGCGCAGCGCGTCACCGCGAGCGACGTGCGCGCGACCCGCTGCGGCGCCGTCGAACACCAACCCAGTCAGATGCGTTCGCACCGCGCCCTCGACGATGTCGGCGGCCGCTTCATATTGACGCGCGACCACGTGCAGCGCCGCCACGTCTACACGGGCGACCACGGGTTGTCCCATACACGCTAGGACGCCGACGAACCCCCGGCGGTTCCACCGAATTTCAGCGCTGGTTGCTGACCGATTCAGCGACCCGGACAGCCAGTTGCCGCGCGGTGTCCTCGTCGGCCGCCTCCACCATCACGCGGACGACCTGCTCAGTTCCAGAGGGCCGCAACAGGATTCGGCCGGTATCGCCCAGCTCGGCCTCGGCCTCGGCCACCGCCGAACGCACCGACGGCGCGTCGGCCACCGTGGCCTTGTCCGCGACCTGCACGTTGATCAACACCTGGGGCAGGGTCTGCATCGGCTCGGCCAGCGCCGTCAACGTCGAGCGCGTCTGCGCCATCCTCGACATCACCTTCAACCCAGTGACGATGCCGTCCCCGGTCGTACCGAGAGTCGGCATCACGATGTGGCCCGACTGCTCACCGCCAAGCGAATATTCGCCAGCCCTCAGCTCTTCGAGCACGTAGCGGTCGCCGACGCCGGTGGTGCGGACCTCGATGCCCGCCGCGCGCATGGCCAGATGCAGGCCGAGGTTGCTCATCACGGTCGCGACCAACGTGTTGGACGCCAGCTCGCCAGCGTCGCGCATCGCGAGCGCCAGGATCACCATGATCGCGTCGCCGTCGATGACCCGGCCGGTGGCGTCGACCGCCAGGCAGCGGTCGGCGTCGCCGTCGAGCGCCAGCCCGAGGTCGGCGCCGTGGGACACCACCGCCGCCTGCAGCTGCTCCATGTGTGTCGACCCGCAGCCGTCGTTGATGTTCAGCCCGTTGGGCTCGGCGTTGATCGGGATGACGTTCGCGCCTGCCGCGCGGTATGCCCGCGGCGCGACGGCGGACGCGGCGCCGTGCGCGCAGTCGACGACGACGGTGAGTCCGTCGAGCCGCGTGGTGAGCGCCTTGCCGGCGTGTCGCAGGTATCGGTCCAGCGCGTCCTCGGCCTCGACGATCCGGCCGATTCCCGCGCCGGTCGGTCGGCTGCCCGGACCCTGATTAAGCAGCTCCTCGACGCGGTCCTCGGTGGCGTCGTCGAGTTTGTGTCCGCCCGGCCCGAAGATCTTGATGCCGTTATCCGGCATCGGGTTGTGCGACGCCGAGATCATCACGCCAAAGTCGGCATCGTATGCGCTGGTCAGGTATGCCACAGCGGGCGTGGGGAGGACACCGACGCGCAGCGCGTCGACCCCTTCACTGGTCACCCCGGCGATCACCGCCGCCTCGAGCATCTCGCTGCTGGCCCGCGGATCGCGGCCCACCACGGCGATGCGGCGGGCATGCCCCCCGACGCTGCCAAGGCGGCGCGCCGCCGCCGAGCCCAGTCCTAGCGCCAGCTCGGCGGTCAGATCCTGATTGGCGACTCCGCGCACCCCGTCGGTGCCGAACAGTCGAGCCATGCCGACAAACTTCTCATAGATCGCCGCCAAAGGGCCAACCGTCGACGTCAGCGCCCGTACCGCCGCGGAATCGGTACGAAAACGCGACCAGACGACGGCTCACCCGCCCGCACCACGAGGATGCGGGCGGGTGAGGTCGATCGGGTGACCGAACTACCTGGCGGCAGTCGTGGTCGTCGTGGTGGTGGTTGTGGTTGGGCTCTGACCCGGGGGGTTCTCCGAGCTACTCGGGCCGTTCTGGGCGAACGTGAAGCTCAGACCGCCGTCAACGCCCGCGCATGTGCCGGGCACCGGGGTGCTGTTGACGTCGAGTGCCTGAAGCGCCTCCGCGTTGACCCCGGCATTGGGGCAGGCAGAGGCAGCGAGGGCCGCTGCGCTCGTCAGCGACACGTCCTGGAGGACACCGACCTGCTGGCCGCTGGCCGTCACGGTGACGTTGACCTTGCCGTCACCAACAACGGACTGGGCCGGCGGAGCTGCGTGCGCGAGGCCAAGACCGCCCGCCGCCAGCAGCGCTCCACCCAGTACAGCGCCAGCCGACGCACGCTTCACACGTTTCTGCATCAGTTATTCCCTTTCAGTCAGGAAGCATTGATCCGGCCCCCGACGTGCCGTAGCAGTCACCGGTGGCAGGGCCTGCCTGCCTGGCGCGAAAAGGCGCCTGCGCTTCCGGCGGAGGGACTTCCACGTTCGACCGTGAACTCAAACCAAAATTTAAGAATTGGAACGCGATTCACGCGGGGAGTATTGACGCACTAATTAACTAGGCATCAACGCCTTTCGCGTCCGTCCACTAAACGACGTTTCGAACCGGCATTGTGAACGTTACTGCGGGTCGCGAAAAAATCCGCGTCTCAACGCAATTCTGTCCAGAAAGCGAAGCGCCGGGCGTGCGTGTCGCACACCCGGCGCTTGCCGTTGATCGATCAACGCTTGCTGTACTGAGGCGCCTTGCGGGCCTTCTTGAGGCCGTACTTCTTGCGCTCGATGGCCCGCGGATCGCGGGTCAGGAAGCCGGCCTTCTTCAGCGCCGGCCGGTCCTCCGGCTGCACCAGAATCAGTGCACGAGCGATGGCCAGCCGCAGCGCGCCGGCCTGACCGGACGGGCCACCGCCATCGAGGTGGGCGTAGATGTCGAAGCTCT
>JBKOYU010000627.1:0-8274 GCA_046725575.1 Actinomycetota bacterium
GTACAACGCGGCGCCGCCCATCTTCAACCCGAACGGCCAGCCGGGCGTCGAAGCTGTCTACACCCACCGCGACGGTAGTCGGCAGATCACCAGCACCATCCTCGTCCTGCCCGACGCCCAGGCGGCAACCGCTGCCCTGGATGGCGCAAGAGCAGAACTGGCAGGCAAAGTCGCCAATGGCAAGACGCAGCCTGCGGCGGTCGGTTCGGCCGGGACGATCCTTACCGGGATGTCACCGGACGCATCGAAGTCCGTGACTGTGTTGTCCTTCGCCGAGGGCAACACGGCTACCACTACCGAATTCGATGGCGCGCCAAATGATCCCGCGCCGTCCGATCTGGTGCTCGAACTCGGGCGAAAGCAGGACACCGCGATCCGAGACTGGCAAGCCGCCTAGACGGCTACGCACTGGCTTCCCACCGCTCGTTGATCCGGCATAACCCCTCTGGCGTCAGCCGGCCGAACAAGCGCAGCCGTGCCATGCCGCCGTCGGGGTGAATGTCCAAGCGCGCCTCGGTGACTGGCCGGTCATCAGTGATCAGGAACCGGTGTCGGGTGTCGGGCTGCAGCTCGGTCTGTGGCAGCAGTTCGAACCACTCGCCGTCGCCGTCGCGCCCGGACAACCGGGCCGCGCCCGGCGCATTGCCGATGAAGTACGAGGTGTCCAGCTCTGCCGCGGTCACCATCCCTTGGCCCGCCAAATGTACTTGCACCCAGTCGTTTCCGCTGTCACGGCGACGCGATGTCTCCCAGCCTTCGCCCATGGTGCGGGCCGTCCCCGGCAGTAGCAGGTTGTTCGGCGAGCTGTAGAACATATTGGAGCAGGCGGTAATTCGCTCGCCACTTTCCAGCGCCGCCAGGTCCAGCGGCAGGTCGGCGAATCGCGGGTCGAGCAGTCCTTCGCCGTGCACTCGAAGCCGCGCCACACCGCCGTCGGGGTAGATCGACAGCCGCACATGCGACCATCGCTTGGATGAATTGACCTGGAACACCCAACCGGACGATCGCCGCATCGTGGGCATCGGCGGTGACGCCGCGGCGCCGCCGGGTCTCCCAGCCGTCGTATATCTGACCCTTGTGGCCGAACGTCGCCGGACGGTGTTCTGCCGGACCGGGATCAGGTTCTCTTTCTCGGCGAACAGGTCGTCATTGGCCCACAGCACCGCCCCGCCCGCCGGGCGCGAAGCGAGATCGGGTAGCGACAGAAAATGGGGACCGGCCGATGCGCTGCTCACTCAGCCGAGCCTAGGCGTCACCAGTTGTCGTAGCCGCCTTCGGGCCCGAGCATCCGCTGCAGCCGGGTGCGGTTGATCCGGGCCAGCTCGTTGCGCACGACCTTGCGCTCGGTTTCCGGGTCGTTGAGCAACCGGTCCGTCATCGTCGCGAAGACGTCTTGGGCGGTGTAGCCGTTGACGAACATCACGAAGCCGAAGCCGAAGTGCTCGAGGTAGCGCTTGGACGCCACCGTCAGCTGGTCCATCACCTCGGGCTGGTCGCACCACACCGCGCACTGCTCGGCCTGCGACTTCTCGCTACCCGGCCGCCGTCCCACGTCGGGATAGGCCTGCAGGATCGAGTCGATCGAGTCCTCGGAGAGGCCGAACAGCAAGGTGTCGGCCTGCCGGAACAGCTGATCGTGGCTGTCGTAGGACCGGCCGCGGGCCAGATCGGCAGCCAGGGGCACGCTGTAGCAACACTCGTAGATCGCGTGCACCGCTCGTCGCATCGGCATTGCGTTGAACGCGTCCAGGCCGATCCCCTGATGCATCAACACATCGCCATGATCGGAAACGCATGGCACGTGCGCGTTACGCCGTGTTACAGCCGCGCTAATTCATGTAGTGCCGTGGCGCTCAGTGGCCGGATGTCTTGAATCGCTCCAGGGAACGCAGCACCTCGGCTTCGGCCGCTTCGCGCCCGACCCAGTCGGCGGCCTTGACGAACTTGCCCGGCTCGAGGTCCTTGTAGTGCACGAAGAAGTGCTTGATCGCCTCCAGCTCGAACGGCGGGACGTCCTCAATCGCCTTGATGTGATCCCACCGCGGATCCCCGGCCGGCACACACAGCACTTTGTCGTCGCCGCCCGCCTCGTCGGTCATCTGGAACATGCCGACCGGCCTCGCCTCGACCAGACACCCGGGGAACAGCGGTTCAGGCAGCAGAACCAGCGCGTCCAGCGGGTCGCCGTCCTCGCCAAGGGTGTGTTCGATAAAGCCGTAGTCTGTCGGGTAGCCCATCGCGGTGAACAGGTAGCGATCCAGCCTCACCCGGCCGGTGTCGTGGTCCACCTCGTATTTGTTGCGCGACCCCTTCGGGATCTCGATGACGACGTCGAACTCCACCGCCGCGGCTCCTTCGCATGTGCTCCGGTCTTGAGGGACGGGCTCACCCTAACGGAGCGATACGCTGCTGTAAGGGGGCGGTCAATAGAGCAGGAGATTTATGCGGCCGACGCAATGGCGGCGATCCACACATGTGGTGGTCGGCGTGGCGGTGCTGCTGCTGGTAGCCGCCGTCGTCGCAGTGGCTGCCGTGCTCACCACCGGCAACTCCACCAGCGACGCCCAGGCCGTCAAGCCGGCGCCTGCCGCGGCGACCGCTGCGCCCGGCATCGTGCCCGTCGCCGACTCGGCAACCAAGCCGACGCCCGACCGGCTGGCCGCGACGCTGGCGCCGTTGGTGGCCGATCCGAACCTCGGCGCGCTGACCGGCAGGATCACCGACGCGATCACCGGCGCGCAGCTGTGGGCGCAGGGCGCCGACGTGCCGATGCAGCCGGCGTCGACGAACAAGATGCTCACCGCCGCCGCGGCGCTGCTGGCCCTCGACCGCGACGCGCGGCTGACCACCCGGGTGATGGCCAGCGGGCAGCCCGGCGTCCTCGTGCTCAAGGGCGGTGGCGACCCGACGCTGTCGGCGGCTCCGGCAGGCCAGGACACCTGGTACAACCACGCGGCGCGGATCAGCGACCTGGCCGACCAGGTGCGCAGCAGCGGCATCGATGTAACGACGGTGCAGGTCGACGTCAGCGCCTACAGCGGACCGACGATGGCGCCGGGCTGGGATCCGGCCGACATCGACGGCGGCGACGTCGCGCCGATGGAAGCGGTGATGCTCGACGGCGGCCGCACCCAGCCGGTGAGCGTCGAGTCGCGGCGATCCACCACGCCCGCGCTGGACGCGGGCCGCGCGCTGGCCGTCGCATTGAAGGTCGACCCCGCCACGGTCACGGTGTTGCCGTCCGGCTTGCGCGGCGGCCAGGAGATCGCATCGGTGCAGTCGCCACCCCTGATCGAGCGGCTGCGGCAAATGATGAACGATTCCGACAACGTCGTGGCCGAGTCGATCGGCCGTGAGGTCGCCGCCGAACAAGACCGGCCGCAGAGTTTCGACGGCGCAGTGCAGGCGGTGCTGAGCCAGCTCGACAAGGCGAAGATCGACACCGGCAATGCGCGGCTGCTGGACTCCAGCGGGCTGTCGGTCGATGACCGGCTGACGGCCGAGACGCTCGACGGGGTGGTGAACGCCGCCGCCGGAACCGATCAGCCCAAGCTCAGGCCGCTGCTGGACCTGCTGCCGATCGCGGGTGGCAGCGGCACGCTGTCCAACCGCTACCTCGACACCGACGCAGGCCGCGCCGCCTTGGGATACCTGCGGGCCAAGACAGGATCCTTGACCGGAACCAATTCGTTGGCCGGCGTCGTCACCGACGCGAGCGGGCGGGTGCTCACGTTCGCGTTCATCTCCAACAACGCCGGGCCAACAGGGCGCACGGCGATCGACGCGTTGGCCGCCGTCCTGCGGTCATGCGGGTGCAGCACATGAGCCCGTCGACCAAGACGAAACTCACCGTGGGCCGCGCCGTCGACTGGGAGTTCGCGGCGACTGTCGGCGCCAAGCTCGTCCGGCCCGGCCCCGCGGCTACCGACTACACCCACAGGCAGGTCATCGATCAGCTGGCGGAGGCTTCACGCAAGGCCGAGCTGCCGGTGCGCGACGTGACGGGGCTCAACGAGGGTGGTGAGATTCCCGAGGCCCGCGTCATCGACCGCGTCGAATGGATCCGCGCCGCAACGAAATCCATGCGGGTGATGACCGGAGGGACTGACGGCCCGCGGGGCTTGATCACCGGTCGCATCACCGGGGCGCAGACCGGCGCCGTGCTCGCATTCATCTCCTCGGGCATCTTGGGCCAGTACGACCCGTTCGGGCCGAACGGCGGGGAGCTGCTGCTGGTGTATCCGAATGTGATCGTCGTCGAACGCCAATTGCGGGTGTTGCCAGCCGATTTCCGGCTGTGGGTGTGTCTTCACGAGGTCACCCACCGGGTGCAGTTCCGGGCCAATCCCTGGCTGGCCGATCACATGTCGCAGGCGCTCGCGGTGCTGACCGAGGACGCAGGCGAGAATGTCGGCGAGGTGGTCGGCCGACTGGCCGAGCTGGTCCGAAACAAGCGTGATGGTGTTGAGCCGGAACCGAATTCGAGTGGGATCCTTGGGTTGTTGCGGGCCGTGCAGTCCGAGCCGCAGCGGCGTGCGCTGGATCAGCTGCTCGTGCTGGGCACTCTGTTGGAGGGGCACGCCGACCACGTGATGGACGCGGTGGGGCCCGCGGTGGTGCCGTCGGTGACGACTATCCGGCGCCGGTTCAACGAGCGCCGCCAGCGCAAGCAGCCGCCGCTGCAGCGCATCGTGCGGGCACTGCTCGGGTTCGACGCCAAGCTCAGCCAGTACACCCGGGGCAAGGCGTTCGTCGACCATGTCGTCGGCCGGGTCGGGATGGCGAGATTCAACGTCATCTGGTCGAGCGCCGAAACCCTGCCGCTGCCAACCGAAATCGACGAGCCGCAACGATGGATCGACAGGGTGCTGTAGCGACGCTGAAGGCGGCCGTCGCCGCGTTCGTCGTCGACCACGCCGCACCAGACGACCGCTGGTGTGTCGCGCTGTCCGGCGGCGCGGATTCGCTAGCGCTCACCGCCGTCGCGGCCACGGCCAAGCCGACCACCGCGCTGATCGTCGACCACGGGCTGCAACCCGACTCGGGGCGGGTGGCCGCGACGGCGCGGGATCAGGCGCTGGCGGTGGGATGCGTTGACGCCCAGGTGCTTTGCGTTGACGTCGGCACAACCGGTGGACCAGAGGCGGCCGCCCGCACCGCCCGCTACCGCGCGCTGGACGAGGCCCGCGGCGATGCCCCGGTGCTCCTCGCGCACACCCTTGACGATCAGGCCGAGACGGTGCTGCTCGGATTGGGCCGTGGCTCGGGCTCGCGGTCGATCGCGGGCATGCGGCCATGCGATCCGCCGTGGTACCGCCCGCTGCTGGGCATCCGTCGTGCGGTCACCCGTGCCGCATGCGAGGAGTTGGGGCTCACGCCGTGGCAGGACCCGCACAACGCCGATCGCCGGTTCACCCGCACGCGGCTGCGCACCGAGGTGCTGCCGCTGCTGGAGGAGGTGCTCGGCGGCGGAGTCGCCGAAGCGCTGGCGCGCACCGCGACCGCGCTGCGCGAAGACACCGACACCCTCGACGAACTGGCCCGGCAGGCGCTGGACGAGATCGGCGCCGGCGCCCTCGACACTGCCAGGTTGGCGGCACTACCGGAGGCGGTCCGCCGCAGGGTCATTCGTGGCTGGCTGCTGGCGGGCGGCGCCAGCGGGCTGACCGACAAGCAGATCCGAGGGGTGGACACCCTGGTCACGGCGTGGCGCGGCCAGGGCGGCGTGGCCGTCGGGTCGCCGCTGCGCAGCCAGCGTTTGATCGCCGGGCGCCGCGACGGGATGCTGACGCTGCGCACCGAGCCGGTCTGAAGATATGGCACGCTGTGGACGTGGCTGAGCAACCTGCCGAGCTGTACCCCGGCGACATCAAGTCGGTGTTGCTCTCACCGGAGGCGATCCAGACAAAGGTAGTCGAACTCGGCGCGCAGATCGGCGAGGACTACCGCGACATAATCGGTTCGCAGGACCTGCTGCTGGTCACGGTGCTCAAGGGCGCGGTCATGTTCGTCACCGATCTGTCTCGGGCGATTCCAATGCCCACGCAGCTGGAGTTCATGGCGGTCAGCTCATACGGCTCTTCGACGTCATCGTCGGGCGTGGTGCGCATCCTCAAGGACCTCGACCGCGACATCAACGACCGCGATGTGCTGATCGTCGAGGACATCGTCGACTCCGGTCTGACGCTGTCCTGGCTGCTGCGCAACCTCGCGACGCGCCGTCCCCGGTCGTTGCGGGTCTGCGCGCTGCTCCGCAAACCCGACGCCGTGCGCGCCGATGTCGATATCTCGTACGTGGGTTTCGACATCCCCAACGAGTTCGTCGTCGGCTACGGCCTCGACTACGCCGAGCGCTACCGCGACCTGCCCTACATCGGCACGCTGGACCCCAAGGTGTACGAGCAGGAGTAAGTGCTAGCGCCGAGATTGCGTTCAGGGCTGTTAAGACAGGGATCACGACCCTGGGTGCAATGTCGGTGCTAGCACCCGCGAGACGTGCGGAGGAGGCACCTGCGGGCAATCCACGTCGTGGTCGACCCGGCCCGCCCGCTTAGGCAGACGAAAAGGAATTACGTACCGGGTAATGGCGCGGACGCCAGAGCGCGGCGCAGAATGCGGGGATGGCGCAAACCGGGACCGCCCTTCGGATCTGTCCACTGTGCGAGGCCACCTGCGGCCTGACGCTCACCATCGAGAACGGCCGTGTGACGGGCGCTCGTGGCGACCGCGAGGACGTCTTCAGCCACGGCTTCATCTGCCCGAAGGGGGCCAGCTTCGCCGAACTCGACAATGATCCCGACCGGCTGACCCGCCCGTTGATCCGACGTGACGGCCGGCTGACCGAGGCGACCTGGGACGAGGCCTATGCCGTCATCGCCGAACGGCTCGGCGGGGTCCTTCGCGATCACGGCGGGACGGCGGTCGGCGTGTACCTCGGCAATCCCAATGCCCACACGATCGCCGGCAGCCTGTACGCGCCGCTGATCGTCCGCGCGCTGAAAACCCGGCACATGTTCACCGCAAGCACCCTTGACCAGATGCCCAAACACGTCGCGTTGGGTTACATGTTCGGCAGCCCCGTCGCCTTCACCGTGCCCGACCTCGACCGCACCGACTATTTAGTGATCATCGGCGCGAATCCCCTTGTGTCCAACGGCAGTTTGGCCACCGCCGCGGACTTCCCCGGCAAGCTGCGCGCATTGCGCAAGCGCGGCGGCAGGCTCACCGTCATCGACCCGGCCCGCACCCGCACCGCCGAACTGGCCGACCGCCACATCGCCCCGCGACCCGGCACCGATGCCGCGCTGCTGTTCGCGATCGTCCACACGCTGTTCGAAGAAGGCCTTGTCGCACCGGATCTCGGGGGAGTGGCCCAACACGTCACCGGCGTCGAGCAAGTCCGCGAACTCGCCGACGGGTTCTCGCCGGAGGCCGTCGCCGCCCACTGCGGTGTGCCGGCCGACGAGATCCGCACCCTGGCCCGCGAGATCGCCGCCGCGCCATCGGCGGCGATTTACGGCCGAATCGGTACCTCCACAGTCGAATTCGGCACGATCGGCAGCTGGCTGGTCGACGTCATCAACATCCTGACCGGAAATCTCGACCGGCCGGGTGGGGCGATGTTCCCGCTCTCGCCCGTCGCTCCCGCACCCCGACCCGCGGGGCCGGGCAAGGGCTTTGTGACCGGGCGCTGGCACAGCCGCGTCTCGGGCTACCCCGAAGCGCTGTCGGAAGTGCCCGCCGCCGCGCTCGCCGAGGAGATCGACACTCCCGGCGACGGCCAGATCAAGGCGATGATCACGATCGCGGGCAACCCCGTGCTGTCGGCGCCCGACGGCGATCGCCTCGACCGGGCGCTCGACGGCGTCGAGTTCATGCTCAGCATCGACCCGTATCTCAACGAGACGACGCGGCACGCCGACGTGATCCTGCCGCCGCCGCCTCCGTCGCGGACCGGTCATTTCGATTTCGCGCTGAACAATCTCGCGGTGCGCAACAACGCCCGCTACTCGCCGCCCGCGCTGTCGTCGGATGGGCGCCCTGACGAGCCCGAGATTCTGTCGCGGCTCGCGTTGATCCTCTACGGCATCGGCTATCAGGCCGACCCCGCATTGGTCGACGACCAGGTCATCGCGACAACGCTGCAAAAGGAGACGGCCGACTCGAATTCCCCCGTCGCCGGGCGTCCGGTCGACGAACTGACTGCGATGCTCATCGCCGGGCCGGGGTACGAACGCCGTCTCGACATGATGCTTCGGCTTGGCCCCTATGGTG
>JBKOYU010000439.1:0-3283 GCA_046725575.1 Actinomycetota bacterium
CGGCCAGATACTCGAGCAGCTCGACGGTCCGCACGGCGGACTTCACCTTGCGGACGGCAATGTCGGCCTGTTGTGTCACTGTCCTCCTCAGATCGCCAGCAACTCGCGGCCTATCAGCACGACGGCGCCCACCGTGGACGCGCCGATTGCCAACCAGCGCAGTCGTTTCGGGTCAAGCAAGTGGTTGATGCGCCTCGACAGCGCGTATCCGGCGACGGCGGCCGGGACCAGCGCGGCGAACCCCCACATGGTCCGCCAGTCGACGGCGCCGGTCACAGCGAGCGCGGCGATCGACATCACCGAGCCGACCAGAAAGAAGCCGCTCATCGTGCCACGCAGGCGAGCGCCGCTGTTGCGTTGCCACACCAGCGCCATCGGCGGCCCGCCGATCGACGTCGCGGTGCCGAGCACGCCCGAGGTCGCGCCGGCGAGCACCACGTTGCGCCGTCGCGGCGCGGGAATCCATCCGATGCTGGTGAGGGCGACCCCGACGAGCACCACGCCGGCGAGCAGGATCGTCAGCGCCCGCTCGGGCAGCATCGCCAAAAGCAGTGCGCCGGCGATGGTTCCGGGTATCCGGCCTACCAGCGCCCAGCCGGTTCCGTGGAGGTCGATGTCTTCTCGCTCGCGCACGGCGACGATCAGCGTGACGAGCGTCGCAACCATGATCAGCGTCCCAGGAATAAGGCCAGGGTCGATGAGCGCGATGACGGGTGCGGCGAGCATGCCGATACCGAATCCGATCGACGCCTGCAGACAGGACGCCAGCATGACGGCGCCAGCGATAGTGCAGTACCCGAGCACGCTCATGCCGAAGCCAGCATGCTCGGATCCTGTAGCAGGGGATGGTGGCACTCGGCGGTGTGGCCGCCGATCTCCGGGTCGACGGCGTTCGGTGGCGCGGTCGTCGCGCATACTTCGGTGGCCTTCCAGCACCGCGTCCGGAACCGGCAGCCCGACGGCGGGTTGAGCGGTGAGGGCACCTCGCCCTTGAGCAGGATCCGCTCTTTGCGCTGCGCGCCGTCCAGCGTCGGCGCCGCGGACATCAACGCGGCGGTGTACGGGTGGTTCGGACGGTCGAAAACCGCTTCGGTGGGCCCGGATTCGATGATCCGACCGAGGTACATCACCGCGACGCGGTCGGCAACGTGGCGGATGACGGACAGGTCGTGCGAGATGAAGATGTAGGAGATGCCCAGCTGATCCTGAAGGTCGTTGAGCAGGTTGAGCACCTGCGCCTGCACCGACAGATCGAGTGCGGACACTGGCTCGTCGCAGATGATCACGTCGGGATCGAGCGCCAACGCGCGGGCGATGCCGATGCGCTGGCGCTGGCCTCCGGAGAACTCCTGCGGATACTTGTCCGCCGCCTTCGCGCCGAGGCCGACGAGGTCCAACAGGCCACGCACGCGGATGTCGCGATCGCGCCGGCTCTTGTAGAGATTCTTGTGGCTGCGCCACGGCTCGGCGATGATGTCGCCCGCCGACATGCGCGCGTTCAGCGAGGCGTAGGGATCCTGAAACACCATCTGCACACGACGACGGAACGCCAACAGGTCCTTGCCGCGCAGGCTGAACGGGTCGATGCCGTCGAACCGCACGGTGCCCGAATCCGGGCGCTCCAGCATCAGCAATGTCCTTGCCAGCGTGGACTTTCCGCAGCCGGACTCACCGACCAGGCCGAGGGTCTCGCCGCGGGCCAGGTCGAGGGTGATGCCGTCGAGCGCGCGCAGCGTTTTCTTGCCTGCGTTGGGCACCCGGAACGACTTGCGCAGGTCGCGGACCTCGAGCAGCTTGTCAGACATTCGTCACCTCATCCGGGAAGTGGCAGGCGGCCTTGCGGCCATTACCGACGGAATCGAGTGTGGGCCGCGTCGTCGCGCAGAGGTCCCGGGCCAGCGGGCAGCGCGCCTGGTACACGCACCCCTCCGGGATCGCGTGCAGGTCCGGCGGTGTGCCGCCGATGGACTTCAGCTCGTCGCCGCGGCGGGCGTTGACTGGAACGGAGTTCAGCAGACCCTTGGTGTACGGGTGCTGCGGGTTCGCGAAAACCTCTGCTACCGAACCGGTTTCGACGATGTTGCCCGCGTACATCACCGCGACGCGGTCGGCCTCTTCGGCAACCAGCGCGAGATCGTGGGTGATGAGCACGACGGCCATCCGGTACTCGGTACGCAGGTCGCGCAGCAGCGCCATGATCTGGGCCTGCACGGTCACGTCGAGCGCGGTCGTGGGCTCGTCGGCGATCAGCACGCTGGGATTGAGCGCGACGGCCATCGCGATGAGCAGTCGCTGCCGCATGCCGCCGGAGAACTGGTGCGGGTAGGAGTTCAGTCGTGTCTCGGGCTGCGGGATGCCGACGCGGGTCATCAGGTCGACGGCCTTGCGCTTGGCCTCGGTGGCGCTCATGCCGTGGTGGATCTTGAACGGTTCGGCCAGTTGGGTTCCCACTGTGTAGAGCGGGTTGAGCGCGGTGAGCGCGTCCTGAAAGACGATCGCTAGCTCGGTGCCCGCGATCTCACGGCGCTTCTTGCGATCGGCTTTCAGCAGGTCGACGTCGGCCAGTTGCGCTGTCCCGCCGACGACGTCGGCGACCGGCTCCAGCAGCCCGACGAGCGCGGTCGCCGTCATCGACTTACCGCAGCCGGATTCGCCAAGCAGCGCAAGGGTTTCACCCCGGCGCGCCGAGAAGCTTACGTCGTTGACGGCGCGCACCGTGCCGGTGATGGTGCGGATCTCGACGGTCAGGCCGTCAACCTCCAGCACCGGATCGGCGTCCACGCTCTTGGCGGAGGTGCGTTCTGCTACAGCGGTCATGAGATGGCCTTCGCGGTCTTGGTGAAGCGGGACAGGCGTTTCTGCGGGACGGTGAGGCGCCACCGTTGTCCGGGGTCGGTCGCGATGCGGGCCCAGGCGGCGAGGATCGTCGCCGACACCGTGGTGATGACGATGGCCAGGCCGGGGAGGAACGACAGCCACCATGCGGTGTGCAGATACGTGCGGCCCTGCGACACCATCAGGCCCCAGCTGACGTCGGGTGGCTGGATGCCGATGCCGAGGAAGCTCAGCGAAGACTCGGCGAGCATGACGTAGCAGAAGTCCAGCGTCGCGACGGTCATCAGTGTCGGGAGCACGACGGGCACGACGTGTCGCCAGATGATCGACTGTGCGCTGGCTCCGAAGGTGCGGGCGGCGTCGACGAACAACCTGCTCTGCAGTTCGGCGGATTCGGCGCGGGCCGTGCGCAGGTAAACCGGAATACGCGTGATCGCCAGTACCAGAA
>JBKOYU010000818.1:0-9551 GCA_046725575.1 Actinomycetota bacterium
CGGCTGCCATTCCTCGCTCCCTTCGGGCGCGAGTTCGTGGCATGGGCGTCAGCGGCGGAGCAGAAGGAATGGGTGGACGGCTCGGGCCCGGTCAATGATGTTTTTCGTGCGCGAATCCCGAAGGTGCTCGAAGAAATCCGCGCACGCGGTTACGGTATTGAACGCCTCACCGATCCGCTGCTTCGCGTGTTCATCGCCATGCAGGCGCTCGATGACGGCAACGCACCCGACCCGGTCGCGACGCGGCTGGCGGGCGCGGTCGCGGACCTGACGGTGGTCGACTTCCTGGCCGGCGAATTGACCGAGGCGACCCCGTGTCCGCTGGCTACCATCTCGGCCCCGATCTTCGATGCGGCGGGGCGTGTCGTGATGTCGGTATCGGCACAGCCGTATCGACAGCTGACCACGGAGCAGGTACGCACCATCGGTGCGCGCGTAATGGAGTTCGCCCAGACGGCCGGATCCGTCGTCGCGCAGTACACGTCGGCGGCATACTAGCTACAACGTACCCTTCGCGAGCAGACGCAAAGGCCCCGAAAACCGGTGTGTCACGGGACTCTTCCGTCTGCTGGTCCATAGCGCAGTTGCCGCTATGACGGCATTTCGTCGTCGACCTCGTCCAAGATCGGCAACCGGCCGCGCCGAGCCGCGTCCTCGATCGAGTCACGCAGTTCCGAGCAGACCAGAAACAATCCTCGACCGTGTTGCTTGAGCTCCTCCGCCTCCCGCAGCTGCGCGCATGTGGCCGTCGCCTCCGCGTCCCATTGAACACTCGTCTGCTGCCTGGTGCTTTTTCGGGCACGCACCTCGGCGCCGCAGCGCCGGCAACTGACGGGAACCAGCGGCGAGTCGAGTAGGCGGTTATCGGTGCGAACGCTCATGCGGCCGGCTAGCTCTGGGCCGCGCGCGCGGCGACGTTTGCCTCGACTACCTTCTGCCACGCTTCCCGCGGACGCGCGACGTCGATCTCGTACTCGAAGCGGTCCACCATATCCGGTGTCACGTCAGCGACATCGACATAGAACTGCTCATACCAGCGACGCAGTTGGTATACGGGTCCGGCCTCCTCACACAACAGCGGATTGTCGATGCGCGCCTTGGTCTTCCAGATCGCCACGTCCTGCTCGAAGCCCACCTTGACCCAGTCGCCGAGGGCGATCGCGGTCTGCATGGCCGCCTCCTCGGGCAGATGCTCGGACTTCTTGACGATGATTCCGTATTGCAAGACAAACGAATTGGCGTCGATCGGGTAGTGGCAGTTGAGCAACACCGTCTTCTGGTCTTCGTGCTCGAAGTGATACGTCAGATCGTCGATCATGAAGGACGGCCCGAAGTACGACGCGATCGAGGTCGTACCGAGCATTGGGGGCTGGCCCTCCGGGTTTGGTATGTCAGCGCGCCCGCCACTGTTCATGTACTGCGTGGCGATGTGACCCTCGAAGATGATCTTGAAATGAGTCGGCATCGAGCCATGCACATAGAAGAAGTGGGCCATGTCGACCACGTTGTCGATGATTTCGCGGCAGTTGGTGTTGACCAGCGTGGTGTACCAATGCCAATCGGTCCACTCGTCGCTGCCGGCCCCCTCGATCCGCGGGATCGTCACCTCGGGTGACGGCGGCTTGCGTTCGGGGTCATTCCACACGGACAACATGCCGTCCTGCTCCAGCGTCGTCCACGTCGCCGTGCGTGCCAATTTCGGCACCCGAAAGCTGTACGGGACCTGCTTGCAGCGGCCGTCACCGCCCCACCGCCAGTCGTGGAAGGGGCAAGCGATCTCGTCGCCCTTCACCTCGCCTTGCGACAGGTCGCCGCCCATGTGCCTGCAGTAGCTGTCCAGGACGTCGAGCCTGCCGTCGGCACCGCGGAAGATGACCAGCCTCTGGCCGAATGCATTCACGGCGCGCGGCTTTCCGTCGCCGAAGTCCCTGGTCAAGCCCAGGCAATGCCACCCGCGGGCGAACCGCGTAGGCGCCGCCGCCGCTTCGATCTGCCGAATCTCGTCGGTGTTCAATTGCAACGTCATCCTCAGGACCGTCCTTGATCGTGATGGCTGTGTGCGGCGCGTGCCGGTCGCCCCCCGTTCTAACAGCCGGCCGTGTACAGCGAAGTGACCTGTTCCGCTCATCAGGACAGTGGATATGGCGGTCCTCCCGCTAGCAGGGAAACCCGGTCGGCGCCGCCGGATTCGCGCCATACTGTCGTGCATCGTGACCGCTTCCACCGCACCGATCCCCGCCGATGCCCTTGTCCGTGACGCCACGGTGGACCTGCTCGTGGTCGGATCGGGCACCGGCATGGCGGCCGCGCTGGCCGCCAAGGAACTCGGCCTGTCGACGCTGATCGTGGAGAAGTCGTCCTACGTCGGCGGGTCCACGGCCCGGTCGGGCGGCGCGCTGTGGCTGCCGGCCAGCCCGATCCTCGAGGAGAACCACGCCGGCGACACCATGCTGCAGGCCCAGACCTACCTGGCGTCGATCGTCGGTGGCACGGCGTCGCAGCAGCGGTCTGTCGCCTTCCTGGCGCGCCTCGGCGACACCGTCGAGATGCTGCGGCGCACGACGCCGATGCGATTCATGTGGGCACGGGAGTATTCCGACTACCACCCCGAGCAGCCCGGCGGCACGGCCGCGGGGCGCACCTGCGAGTGCAAGCCGTTCAACACATCGATGCTTGGTCAATACCGATCACGACTTCGTCCTGGTGTGATGAAGGCGTCGATTCCCATGCCGACCACAGGTGCTGACTACCGATGGATGAATTTGATGGCGCGGGTTCCCCGCAAGGGCTTGCCGTTGATCTTCAAGCGCCTGGCCCAGGGGCTGGGCGGCCTGCTGATGGGCAGACACTACGTCGCCGGCGGACAGGCACTGGCCGCGGGTTTGTTCGCCGGCGTACTGCGCGCGGGTATTCCCGTCTGGACGGACACGGCGTTGGTGCGCTTGACCTTTGCCGGGACCAAGGTTACCGGCGCGGTCGTCGAACACGCCGGACAGGAAGTCACCGTGACGGCACGCCGTGGGGTAGTACTCGCGGCGGGCGGTTTCGACCACAGCATGGACATGCGGCGGAAGTTTCAGTCCGAATCGCTGGGTGAGCATATGAGCCTCGGCGCCGAGACCAACACTGGTGACGCGATCCGCATGGCCCAAGAGGTCGGTGCCGCCATCGATCTCATGGTCCAGGCGTGGTGGTTTCCGGCAGTCGCACCCCTTCCCGGTGGCGCGCCGACGGTGATGCTGGCCGAACGCTCGCTGCCCGGTTCGCTGATCGTCGACCAGAACGGCAACCGGTTCGTCAACGAGGCGACCGATTACATGTCCTTCGGGCAGCGTGTGCTCGAACGCGAACGCTCCGGCAGCCCTGTCGAATCCATGTGGATCGTGTTCGATCAGCAGTACCGCAACAGCTATGTCTTTGGCGCCGAACTGTTTCCGCGGATGCGTATCCCGCAGGCGTGGTACGACGCAGGCATCGCCCACCGGTCGGGCGACCTGGCTGAACTCGCCCGCATGATTGGGGTGCCCGAGTCGCAATTTCTGGCCACCCTGTCGCGGTTCAACGAGATGTCGTGCACCGGAGACGATTCCGATTTTCACCGCGGCCGCAGCGCATATGACCGTTACTACGGCGATCCAACCATCACCCCAAACCCGAATCTGCGGGCGATCGACAGGGGGCCGTTCTACGCGGTGAAGATGGCACTCAGCGACCTCGGTACCTGCGGTGGCCTTCGAGCCGACGAGCGCGCCAGGGTGCTGCGCGAGGACGGCAGTGTCATCGACGGGCTCTATGCGATCGGCAACACTGCGGCCAACGCGTTCGGAGCCACCTATCCCGGTGCGGGCGCCACCATCGCTCAAGGATTGGTGTACGGCTACATCGCAGCCCAGGACGCGGCGGGAACGTAGTCAGTCGTCGGCGTCGGCCCTTTTCTCGATCTCGTACCAGTATTCCGGTGCAGGCCAAGGGATCTTTGTGCTTCCGCTGTCGCCGACACGCGGAAACTCGGCCTCCGCCTCATCGAGCTCCTTGATCATCTTCAAGGTGAGCTCATGCTCGTTGGCGTAATACCGCTCGGCCCACTGCAGCGCGACGCGCGCGTATGCCCACGACGGGTCCGCTCCGGCCCACTTTGCCTCCTTTGCGGCCTTGCGATGCATCTCGTCGGCATAGGCCAGGTGTTCCTGCAGCATCTCTTTCAGCCTCGCCGGACTGGTGAGATGTCCCAAAGTCACGCGAAGCAGCGGGCTGTGCTTGAGCACCGGGGGGTCGAGGGGCGCCTCGTTCGCCCACCGCGTGACCGCGTCGAGCCCTGCTTCGGTGATCTTGTACAGCCGCCGATTGCGAGTGCCGCCACTGTCCTCGACGCGCGACGTCACCAAGCCGAGGTTCTCCAGCTTCTTGAGTTCTGAGTAGATCTGGCTATACGCCGGACTCCCGTAGAAGAACCGCATGCTCCAGTCGATCCACTTCCGGATGTCATAGCCCGAAAGCTCGTGCTCGTACGACAGCATGCCCAGCAGCGCCCAGCTTGTGGCCGCCAGATTCGGCTTGCCCTGCTGATCGCTTTCCGCCACTTCGCCAGATTAACAACACAGGCCACAGCGGTGTTCGTCACTCACCACTGGCCGGGAGGCCGTGTTGCGGACGATCAGTGCCGGCACGCAGGCTGCAATCATGACCACCCAGGGAGTCGACATACCGGATCCGGTGACCATGCGGAATGTGCTGGGGCATTTCTGTACGGGCGTGGCCGTGATCACTGGTCACGACGGCGAGCGCCCAGTGGGTTTCGCGTGCCAGTCGGTGACATCGGTGTCTCTGGATCCGCCGTGTGTGTCGTTCTGCCCTGCGCGCAGGTCCTCCAGTTGGCCGACGATTCGCGCGACCGGGCGGCTGTGCATCAACATTCTGTCCGACGACCAGCACTGGGTATGCGCGCAGTTCGCCGTCACCGGCCGCGACAAGTTCGCCGGGGTCGGTTGGAGCCGGGGCAGTAACGGTGCGCCCGTACTTGACGGCGTCCTCGCCAGGATCGAGGCGGATCTCGCGTTCGAACATGGCGCGGGCGATCACACGATTGTCATCGCCCACGTGACTGGCGTGTGCGCTTCCCAAGGTCGCCGCCCGCTGCTGTTCTATCGCGGCGCTTACGGCGGATTCGCGTGAACGAACAGCTCGCACAGTCGGTGCGTCGACTCATCGATGCGACCACCCGCACCCAGGTCGACGTTCAAACAGTGGCCGCGGTGAAGGGCAGGATCGATTGGGCGACAGAGCAATTGAGTGCTGCATTAATTCCCGGATCGTTCGGTGTGCACCAGACGTCCGACGGTCGGAGCATGGCATTGGGCAATGTCGTCATCGGCGCCCGCAACCCGGTAGCGCCTCCCCTGGCCATTCATGACGATGCCGACGGCGCCGTGCGCACGGACTTCGTCCTCGGCGCCGCCTACGAAGGACCGCCCGGCATGGTTCACGGCGGACTGTGGCACACCGCCGATACGCTGCCTGAGCTGGCGGCGAAAATCGTTGTGGACGCAGACAATCTGGTGTCCACGGTGAAGCGGTTCAACGAGTTCGTCGCCGCGGGCGTCGATGACGACTTCGGTCGGGGGACGAAGCCTACGATCGTGCGTTCTCGGGCGGGCGGTCCCCGATGGTGCCGATCGAAACCGCGCCCTATCACGCCGCCAAACACATGGCCACGAGCCTGCAACGGTGACAGGACCACAGGGCGGGACAAACGGCTGACATCTCCGCCGTTTCACGCGAGTATCGCCCTATGGCATCTCTTCAGCGGTACGCGGATCGTCGTGTCCTCATCACTGGCGGTGGTTCTGGCATCGGGCAGGCGACCGTGCTGCGCATCTTGGACGAAGGTGGCCGGGTAGTCGCGGCAGATATCAGCGAGGCGGGTTTGAAGGACACCGTCGCCAAGGCCGAGCCACACGGCGATCGGCTCGCAACGCTCGTCATGGACGTTGGCAGCGAGCAGTCCGTGCAAACGGGTGTGGCCGAAGCGGTGCGGGTGCTCGGAGGTCTGGACGTCCTCGTCAACGCCGCCGGGATCTTGCGGTCAGTGCACTTCCTCGAGACCACACTCGCCGACTTCGAGCAGGTGTTGCGGATCAACCTCATCGGCACGTTCCTGGTGACCCGGGAGGCCATTCCCACCTTGCGCAAGGGCAACGACCCCGCCGTCGTCAACTTCAGCTCCACCTCCGCGGCGTTCGCGCACCCGTACATGTCGGCATACGCCGCGTCCAAGGGTGGGATCCAGGCGATGACGCACGCGCTCGCGCTTGAGTTCGCCAAGGAAAGGATCCGCTTCAACTCGGTTCAGCCCGGGTCCATCTCCTCCGGAATGACCGACGGCACGGGCGAATCCAAACAGAGTGTCGGACCCGGGCTTCCTGACGACGCCGACTACTCGTTGTTCGGCAAGATCACGCCGGTGCTGCGGCTCGACGGCGGGGCGATCTTCGCCAAACCGGATGCCGTCGCCGCCGTCGTCGCCATGCTCGGCTCGTCGGACGCCTATTTCGTCACCGGAACAGAGGTACGCATCGACGGCGGGACCCACATGTAGCTGGTTCCTGAGCCACCAAACGCTTGATCACCTAGTTGGGGGGCGCCGCTCACGAATCGGGGTCGCAGCGGCGCGGACGAGAGCCCGGACCTCGTCGTCTAACGCCCCGCCGGCGACGAACAGCATCTCGTCGCCTGCCTGCAGCACGTCATCGGCTTGCGGGAGGATGACTTCATTGCCGCGGAGGACGACGGCCAGCGCGGTGTTTTCCGACAAGGTCAAGTCGCGAATCCGTTGCCCGACAAATGGATTGCCCTCGGGCAGTGTCAGTTTGGCCAGGTTAACTTGGCCCTCTCGAAGTTCCATCAATCGCACGAGGTGGCCGATGTCGATAGCCCCCTCGACCCCTGCGACCATCGCGCGCGGCGTGGAAACCGCCACGTCGACACCCCACGCGTCGGTGAACAGCCATTCGTTGCGCATTTCATTGACTCTCGCAACCACCCTGGGCACGCCAAACTCGGTCTTGGCCAGCAGGGCCGCAGCGAGGTTCACCTTGTCATCCCCCGTCGCGGCTATCATCACGTCGCACGTCTGCATTCCGGATTCTTCGAGTGAGACAAGCTCGCACGCGTCGGCAAGCAGCCATTCGGCATCGGGAACCGTATGCGGTTCGTAGTGGCCGGGGTTGCGCTCGATCAGCAAGACCTTATGGCCGTTGCCAAGCAGTTCTCGGGCGACCGATCGGCCAACGGCGCCGGCACCGGCGATTCCGATGCGCATCGTCGGCCTATCCTCGCCTCGCACCGGTTCCTTCAGACCCTTCGATCGCCATCTTCCCCGGAACACAAAGTCATACTGACCCATAAACGGACGCTTCGGGGCCGGCGGCGGGGACAAGGATGACATGAGCTTGCAGCAGCTGTACCTCGCGCTTCTCGCGGGTGGACTCGTGCTGCTTGCCAGCATTGTCGCGACCCGGGTGGCTAGCCGGGTGGGGTTGCCCAGCCTGCTGCTGTTCCTGGCGGTCGGCGTCGTTCTTGGGGAGGACGTCCTCGGACTGGAGTTCGACAACGTTCAGCTCGCCCGGTATCTCGGCACGGTGACGCTGGCGGTCATCCTTATCGAAGGCGGCCTGACGACGCGGTTCGCCGACATCCGTAGAGTCCTGGCCCCCGCAGGTGTGGTGGCCACGCTCGGCGTCGGCGTCAGCATGGTAGTCACGGCTACCGCTGCACACCTGCTATTCGGAATCGACTGGCAGTTGGCGCTGCTTTTGGGCGCTATCGTTTCCTCCACCGACGCCGCTGCGGTGTTCTCGGTGCTGCGAGTCCTGCCATTGCCAAGGCGCGTCGCCGGGCTGCTCGAGGCGGAGTCCGGTTTCAACGACGCCCCGGCAGTCATCCTCGTGCTGATGTTCAGTGTGACGCCGCTCGACCTGTCGCCGGTACACGCTCTCGCTGAGTTGGTCTACGAGTTGGTTATCGGCGCCGCGATCGGATTGGGCTGCGGGCTGCTCGGGGCAATCGCGTTGCGTCGCATAGCCCTTCCGGCCTCCGGCCTCTACCCACTTGCGACGTTTGGGCTGGGCATGGTGGCCTTCGCCGCGTCGGGTGTCGTCCACGCCAGCGGCTTCCTCGCCGCCTATCTGGCCGCGGTAGTGCTCGCGAATTCCGGTCTGCCCCACCGCTCCGCCACGCGGTCGTTCGCTGAGGGGCTCGGCTGGCTCGCACAGATCAGCCTGTTCGTCTTGCTCGGGCTGCTTGTGAACCCGAGCGAGCTGCGCCACGACCTGGTACCGGCGATCGTCATCGGACTCGTCCTTCTGCTACTGGCCCGGCCCCTATCGGTCGTGGCCTCGCTGGCTGGGTTCCGGGTGCCGTGGCGAGAGCAGGTCTTCTTGTCCTGGGCGGGATTGCGCGGCGCGGTCCCGATCGTGCTTGCGACATTCCCCATCGTCGAAGGCGTCCCAGACAGCAGCCGGCTGCTTAACATCGTGTTCGTCCTGGTGGTGGTCTTCACGCTGGTGCAGGGACCCAGCCTGCGCCCGATCGCCCACCGGATGGGGCTGATCCCGCGCGATGCCACCCGTGAGATCCAGGTGGAATCGGCGCCGCTGGACGTCCTGGAGGCCGAACTGCTGACGATGACAGTGCTGGCGCCGTCCCGGTTGCACAACGTATCGGTCCTCGAGCTGCGGTTACCCGACCCGAGCGTCATCACCCTGATCATCCGCGACGGCCACACCTTCGTCCCCCAGCCCGACACTCGTATCGAAATCGGCGATGAACTGCTCATCGTCACCACCACGAAGACGCGCACGGCGGCCGAACGCAGACTCCGAGCGGTAAGTCGACGCGGCAAGCTCGCTTACTGGTTCGATGAGTACGGCGAACCGGATTGAGCATCGCCCCGCTGACGCATCGCGCCGATTGGCCCACGCGCATGCGTCACCTCGTCGAGGATGGCCGCGTGGACGTCCAGGAAGTGCTGCTGCCCGGCGTGGGCTTGCGGTTTGTACTCTCTATACGACGTCAGAAGCGTTGGGCCAGTTTTTCTTTCCCTGGCCCGTCGAGGTCATCGAGTGCCGCGCGGCGGCCGGCCATCGCCATCAACAGGGCCTCGCCGCTCCCCCGAACCTCGGCACCGTTGCCGTGGGTCCACTCCAGGTCGGTGGCCACCAGGCGCACCCCACGCGCGTGCCACGCACCCAGTATGCGAGGCGCTAACAGGGAGAAGTCCAATGCGACGCGTAACCGGTCGTGGTCAATTGCACGCGGTAGGCCGAGGGGTCTGCGGATGTCCTGCTGGTGAATCATCCCGTCGGTCAGCGCAATTCGGCCACCGAAACCGGACGTCAGGCCTTGCGGAACGGCGTACTGACGCACCAATGCCGTGAGCTCCTCGGGCGACTTGTCCGCAAATTCCGCGACCCCGACGGTGTTGGCTCCGCCGCGGGTCACGACGCCTTTGGCCATCCGCCGCAACAGCTGTGGCCGGGTAAGCGGGTCGTACC
>JBKOYU010001025.1:0-6855 GCA_046725575.1 Actinomycetota bacterium
GCCCAGCTTGGTCAGCTCCAGCTGATCGATTCGCCGCCCGTCCATCTGCACCACCGTGGCCAGCCAGCGCACCGGATCCTCGAGCGGCGCGTCGGGATCGAAAGCCCTCAGCTCGACGGACTCACCCTGTTCGGGGATGTGACCGAGCTCCTGCAGCACCAGGCCACCGATGGTCTCGTATTCGCCTTCGGAGGCCCGGAATCCGGTTGCCGCGGCCACTTCGTCGATGCGCAGCAGACCCGAAACGTGCCAGCCCCGTCCCGCTTGCACGACGTCGGCCGTAGGCTCGTCGTGTTCGTCGCGAATATCGCCGACGATCTCCTCGATCACGTCCTCGACCGTCACCATGCCCGCGGTGCCGCCGTATTCGTCGACCACCAGCGCGGTCTGCAAGCCGTTGGCCCGCAGCTGTGCCATCACGTCGTCGCCGTCCAAGGTCGATGGCACCCTCGCGACGGGCTGCGCCAGGCTGGCCAACCGGGTTTTCTTGTGTTGTTCCAGCGCCACTTCGAAGACCTGTTTGACGTGGACGATTCCTGTGGTTTCGTCGAGGTCGCCGTCGACGATCGGGAATCGCGAGTAGCCGCTCTGGATCGCCGCCTCCACCAGATCGGCCACCGTGTCGTCGACCTCTAGGGTCACGATTTCTGTTCGGGGCGTCATCAGTTCCTCGGCCGTCCTCGAGCCGAACTGCAGCGAGCGGTCCACCAGTGTCGCGGTGACGGGGTCCAACGATCCCCGCCGAGCCGAGTTGCGCACCAGTGAAACGAGCTCCTGCGGTGAACGGGCCGAACGCAATTCCTCCGCGGGCTCGATGCCCAGGCGGCGCAGGATCCAGTTGGCGGTGCCGTTGGTCAAGTGGATCAACGGCGTGAACAGCATCGAGAAGAGCACCTGCGGACCTGCCACGACACGCGCGACCGGCAGCGGCTTGGCCACCGCAAGGTATTGGGCGACGAGTTCGCCGAACACCATCGACACCGACGTCGCGATCAACAGCGCCAGCGCCAGCGCCAGGCCGCCGGCGACGTCGCGGGACAGCGACATCGCCGCGAAGATCGGCTCCAGCAGATGCGCAATCAGCGGCTCGGCGAGATAGCCGGTGATCAACGTGGTGATCGAGATGCCCACTTGGGCGCCCGAGAGCTGGAACGACAACGTGCGATGCGCCCGCTGCACGAGCTGGTCACGGCGCCCGCCGGTGCGGGCATTTGCGTCGACCGTGCTGCGCTCCAGCGCGGTCAGCGAGAACTCGGCGGAGACGAACACCGCGGTGCCGGCGGTGAGAACAACGAACGCCAGCACTGCGAGCACCGTGAATAGGACGCTCATCGCGTTCGCACCAACTGGGCGCCGGGCTTTCGGCCCGGCTTACTAGAGGAGGGCTCGGCGTCGGGGGAGTCTGCGCCGCTCGCGGCGGTCGGCTCGTGGGGCTGCTGCTCGGCCCGGAAGCCCGCGGCCTCGACGGGGCTAGCCATTGTTGTCGTACATGTCTGGGAGCATTGGATGCGGCACGTTTTTTGCACCACATGATCGGGGGGATGCGGGAGACCAGCACTGGCGTACACCAATTAGAACGTCACCCGACACGAGGCGGCCGCCACCGTGATCGGAAGACGCGCCCAAGGTTTCACGGCGCGGCGACGGGAAGGTGTGACACGCACGCGACCAGAGGATCGCGTCGTGAGAGGTACCAATCAGGCCGCACCCGAGAACAGACCGGCGATGACCAGAATCCGCCACCGGCCAGGGATACGGGGACCCAAATCCCGTCCGCCCAACCGGGCAAGAACGCGGCAACTGGGCCGGGCAACCGTTACCCCGGCACCGGCCAACAACGGCCAACTTGAACAGTAACGGTTCCCTTTCGAGTCGACGTCGTATGGAAAACCTATGGTAGCCGGTCACGGCGGAGCGGCCTCACCATCCGGTCGGTAGCGGGTGGCCTTCGGCGAACCCGGCCGCGGACTGCACCCCGAGCACCGCTTTGTCGTGCAGTTCGGCGATGGTCGCGGCGCCGACGTAGGTGCACGTGCTGCGCAGGCCGGAGGTGATGTGGTCGAGCAGGTCCTCGACGCCGCCACGGGATGGATCCAGCCCCATCCGCGACGTCGAGATGCCTTCCTCGAACAACGCCTTGCGGGCCCGGTCGAACTGGCTGTCGGCGGCGGTGCGCGCGGCCACGGCCCGCTTGGACGCCATGCCGTAGCTCTCCTTGTACGGCTGATCCTCGCGGTCGCGCATCAAATCGCCCGGCGACTCGTAGGTGCCCGCGAACCACGAGCCGATCATCACGTTGGCCGCCCCTGCGGCCAGCGCCAGCGCCACGTCGCGGGGATGGCGAACACCACCGTCGGCCCACACGTGGCGACCGAGTTGTCTTGCCGCCGCGGCACATTCGACCACCGCGGAGAACTGCGGCCTGCCGACCCCGGTCATCATCCTGGTGGTGCACATTGCGCCGGGGCCGACCCCGACCTTGACGATCGACGCGCCCGCGGTGATCAGGTCGCGGGTGCCCTCCGCGGACACGACGTTGCCCGCGGCCAGCGGCAGCCCGAGGTCGAGGGACGACACCGACTTGATCGCGTCGAGCATCTTGAGCTGATGGCCGTGCGCGGTGTCGATCACCAGCAGGTCGACGCCGGCCTCCGCCAGCGAGCGGGCCTTGGCGCCGACGTCGCCGTTGATACCGACGGCGGCGGCGATACGCAGCCGGCCCTTGTCGTCGACGGCGGGGGTGTAGATGCCGGCCCGGATCGCCCCGGTGCGGGTCAGCACGCCTGCCACGGAGCCGTCGGGTTCGGTCAGCACGGCGACGTCGACCGGCGCGTGTTCGAGCAGGTCGAACACCTTGCGCGGGTCGGTGCCCGCGGGCGCAGTGACGAAATCGGATATCGCGATGTCGCGGACCCGGGTGAACCGGTCGACGCCGACGCAGTTGGCCTCGGTGACCAGCCCGATCGGGCGGCCCTCGAACACCACGACCGCGGCGCCGTGGGCGCGCTTGTGGATCAGCGCCATCGCGTCCGACACCGAATCGTCGGGTGACAGCACGACCGGGGTGTCGACGACCAGGTCGCGGCTCTTGACGAAGTCGACCGTCGCCTTGACCACGGAGATCGGCAGGTCCTGAGGCAGTACGACAAGGCCGCCGCGGCGGGCCACCGTTTCGGCCATCCGGCGACCGGCCACCGCCGTCATATTCGCCACCACCACCGGGATGGTGGTGCCCGACCCGTCGTGCGTGGAGAGGTCGACGTCGAACCGTGACTGCACGTCCGAGCGTCCCGGGACGATGAAGACGTCGGTGTAGGTCAGGTCGTATGGCGGCGGGTGCCCCTCGAGAAATCTCATCGAAACCAGTCTAGTTTTCCGAACGAGCTGGGCCCACGCGCAAGCTGGGGAACGCGGAGTCGCACTCTGCGGGTTCGGGTAATGCGATTCTGTCTGTTCGCGATGAAAGGTTAGGCCGGTACCTCGCTGCGGTCGCCGCTCCACAGCGTGTGGAACTTCTGGTCGCGGTCGCCATCGGTGCGGGCATAGGTGTGCGCGCCGAAGAAGTCACGCAGACCCTGGATCAGCGCCGCGGGCAGCCGCTCGGTGCGCAGCGCGTCGTAGTAGGACAGCGCCGACGAGAAGCCGGGGATCGGGATGCCCAGCTGCGTGGCGGTGACCACCACGCGCCGCCAGCTGTCGATCGCGTTCTCCACCGCGCTGCGGAAGTACGGCGCCGTGATCAGCGTCGGCAGATTCGGGTCCTCGTCGAAGGCCTCTTTGATGCGGTTGAGGAACTTCGCGCGGATGATGCAGCCGCCGCGCCAGATGGTGGCCAGATCGCCGGGAGTGATGCCCCAGTCGTATTCGGTGCTGCCCGTCTGGATCTGGTTGAAACCCTGCGCGTAAGCGACGATCTTCGACGCGTAGAGCGCCTGGCGCACGTCCTCGATGAATTTGTCGGCGTCGCTTGGCTTTTCGCCCAGCTCACCGGACGCGAGACCCGTCGTAGCGTGTCGCTGCGCGACCGAACCGGAGAGGGCGCGGGCAAACACCGCCTCGGCGATACCGGTCACCGGCACACCAAGGTCGAGCGCCGACTTCACCGTCCATCGACCCGTGCCCTTCTGCTCGGCCTCGTCAAGGATCACATCGACGAGCGGCTTGCCGGTCTTGGCATCCATCTGGCGCAGCACCTCGGCGGTGATCTCGACGAGGAAGCTGTCCAGGTCGCCCTTGTTCCATTCGGTGAACACGTCGGCGATCTGCGGCGCGGTCAGCCCGAGCCCGTCGCGCAACAGTTGGTAGGCCTCGCCGATCAACTGCATGTCGGAGTACTCGATGCCGTTGTGCACCATCTTCACGAAATGCCCTGCCCCGTCGGGCCCGATGTGGGTGCAGCAGGGCACACCGTCGACGTGTGCGGAGATCTCCTCCAGCAGCGGGCCGAGCGACTTGTACGACTCGGCCGGACCGCCGGGCATGATCGACGGCCCGTTGAGGGCACCCTCCTCGCCGCCGGAGATGCCCGCGCCGACGAAGTGCAGGCCACGCTCGCGCATCGCCTTCTCGCGGCGGATGGTGTCGGTGTAGAGCGCGTTACCGCCGTCGATGATGATGTCGCCTTCCTCCATCGCGTCGGCGAGCTCGTTGATGACGGCGTCGGTCGGGTCGCCGGCCTTGACCATGATCAGCACTCGGCGCGGTTTCTCAAGGGCGGCAAGGAATTCCGGTACGGTCTCGCTGCGCACGAAGTTGCCCTCCGAGCCGTGTTCGGCCAGCAGCGCATCGGTGCGGGCGATCGACCGGTTGTGCAGGGCGACGGTGTAGCCGTGGTGGGCGAAATTGCGGGCGATATTCGAACCCATCACGGCCAGACCGGTGACCCCGATCTGAGCGGTGCCGGTCGTGTCAGGGTTTGCAGACGAGCTCATTCGGGCGGCCTTTCGTTTTTTTGTTGTGGCGGAGCGGTTTGACGGCTGACGCGCTTACGCGATGAACAGTCGGTGTAGTTCGGTCAGCCACGGCACAGCCAGCGCCAGGGTGGGCACCGCGAGTAGGGCGGCCGCAGCGAGGTAGGCGGTGGCGGCCAGGGCGCGGCTGTTCGGCCGCCCGCCGAGGCGGCGCACCCGCAGCACCGTGGTCGGACCGCCGGCGGCCAGGGCACCGGACGGGGTGCGTCCGGACGCGCAGGCGACCAGCGCGCGGGCCAGGGGAGTAGGGCCCGCGGCACGCACGGCGGCGTCGTCGGCGAGCATTTCGATGAGCAGGCGGACAGCGTCAAGAGCGCTGCCGCTGCGGACGAATCGGGGGAAGGCGGCGTGCACCGCGGTGAACATCTCGAGAACCAGGTCGTGGCGGGCCCGCAGGTGAGCGCGTTCGTGGGTGAGGATCGCGTCGATCTCACTGTCGGACAGGGATTTCAGCGTTCCCTCGCTAACCACCACGCGGCTGCGCACCCCGGGCAGGCAGTAGGCGAGCGGCTGTTTGACATCGAGGATGCGCAGGCCGCTGGCCTTGGTACAGACCTGAGGTGGGTTCGATTCGTGAGACATGTCGAGCAGGTCGACCATCATCCGGTGATGTGCGCGCCTGCGCCGGGTGGCGATGGCGACCTGCAGCACAGCGCTGATCAGTCGGGCGCCGATCACCAGCGTGATGGCGAAGACGATGACATAGGCGGCCCACAGAGGCCAGCCCAGCGCGTCGATCTCACTGGTGATGGTGGCGGTGGGACGGCCGTCGGGTCCTGGCACGAACAGCCGACTGGCAACCGCGATGCCTGCCGAAAACGCCGACAGCACGGCGGCCAAAGCAATGGACTGCCACAGCACGATGGCGGCCCGCGGCGCGCGCATCGGCCAGGTCGCCCGAGCAAGCATTGCCGGGACTGGTCCCGACAGGACCAGCGCGACGGTGGTGAAGGCCAGCGCGGACACGCTGTAAGTATTTCTCAGCCGGTGCCCGGATTGCCAGCGGGCGGGGATTCGCTGTGCTTGCTTTCCAACTCGGCCAACGCGCGGCGCAGCGCCGCGGCTTCGTCGGCGCCGACGCGTTCGACGAAGTGCACGAGCGCAGCCTCCCTGCTGCCGGAGTCCGCGGCCTGGTCAAGCGCGTCAACCATCAGCCCGGCGACCAGCTCATCGCGGCCGTGCGTGGGCGCGTACCGGTGCGCGCGGTCGTCGCGGTGCTGCACGACGAGGTTCTTCTTCGCCAACCGCTGCAGCACGGTCATGATCGTGGTGTAGGCCAGATCCCGATGGGCCGACAGATCCTCGTGGACTTGGCGCACGGTTTGGGGCTCGCTAGACGACCACAGGTGGTCCATCACTGCGCGTTCCAGTTCGCCCAGACGCGTCAACTTGGCCATGTTCCGTTCATTCTCCTACGGGCAGTAAATCCAGGGTACTACGGCGTTACTACGTTGCGTCGTATCGAACGCGGGATAACAACTTCGGCCGCGCTGCGAAATGTTCCGGCAATGGTCATCGGCCCCTTGGCGCGGCCTTGTGAGTCCAGTCACAGGGGAGTCTCCTCACGACCGCGTGACTATAGTAAGGCTAACCTAACTCACATCGGGAGGTTGCCATGACAGTTCTGATCGAGGATCCGCTCATCGCGGGCATGGCGATCAGGCGGATGCTGCCGCTGCACGAGTCCAGCCGCCGGCTGCGCGAGCTCTATCCCGAATGCCCGCGTGTGTACGGCGTCGCCGTGATGGGTGATCTGTCGCGCCGGCGGTGGTGGCCGCTGGCCGAGGCGGTGACGGCCGATCGCCTACATACGATGTTCGACATCGCCGCCGAGGAGACCGACAGCCGGGCCGCGGTGGCCCAGCAGCTGGCCGCCACGCTGGCC
>JBKOYU010000418.1:0-4119 GCA_046725575.1 Actinomycetota bacterium
TCCCCAAGCAGCAGTTCTTCGAATCGAAGTCCTATCCGACGTTCACGCCGGTCGGGCCCGCCCTGGTGCTGGTCACCGCCGAGGAGCTCAAGCGTTTCGGTGAGTTGCGGCTGCGGTTGTCGGTCAACGGCGAAGTGCGCCAGGACATGCTGGTCGATGGCGACATCCTCTTCCCGCCGGTGCAGGCGCTGCAGGCGCTGTCGAAGTTCCAGAAGCTCGATGCCGGAGACATCCTGCTGACCGGAACTCCGGTGGGCACCGCACTGACCCTGCACGGCGTCACACCGAAGGGTGACATCGACCTGGGCGCATTCCTGAAGGCGCAGTTCGAGAAAAATCCCGCGTATCTGCAAGACGGCGACGTGGTCGAGGCCACCATCGCCACCGACGACGGCGCCATCGACCTCGGCGTCCAGCGCAATGTGGTGGTGTACAAATGACCGCACAGAAGAACGGCGCGTCGGAGTTCGTCCCGGTGGTCATCATCGGTGCCGGCCCGGCCGGCATCGCCGCGGCGACTCTGCTGGGGCAGTACGGCGTTGAGTGCCTGGTGCTGGACCGCCATGAGACCGTCTACCCGCTGCCGCGGGCGGTGCACGCCGACGACGAGGTGTACCGCATCATCGCCCGGCTGGGCATCGGCGAGGAGTTCGCCGCCAACAGCCGGCCCGCGCTGGGTCTTCGGCTGATCGACCCGAAGATGCAGGTGCTCACCGAAATCCCGCGCAGCACCGAGCTCAGCGCCGCCCACGGGTTCCCGCAGATGAACATGTTCGACCAGCCCGAGCTGGAGGCAATGCTGCGTGCCAACGTCAAGCACTACCCCCGGGTCACCATCCGTGGCAACGTGGAGGTCACCTCGGTCACCCAGACCCAACCCGGCCGTGTGCGGGTGAGCTTCCTGGATCGGGTGCGCGGCGGCGAGCAGAGCGTGCAGGCACACTATGTGCTGGGCTGCGACGGCGCCAACAGCCTTACCCGCGCGTCCATCGGGGCGCACATGTACGGGCTGCCGTTCACTCAGGACTGGCTGGTCATCGACGTCAACACCGACGTCGATCTCGGCCAGTGGGAGGGCTGCCACCAGCTGTGCAACCCCGAGCGGGGCGGCACATACATGCGGGTGTCAGAAACCCGCTACCGCTGGGAATTCCAGCTGGTCGACGGCGAGACCGTAGCCGACTACCAGACCCTGGCCGCCGTCGAGCCGCTGATCAGGCCATGGCTGGGCGACACACCGATTGACGCGTTGGAGCTGGTGCGGGCTACCGCCTACACCTTCCGCGCGCAGGTGGCCAGCCGCTGGCGTGATCGCAACGTGTTCATCCTCGGTGACGCCGCCCACCTCACCCCGCCGTTCGTCGGGCAGGGTCTGGCTGCAGGGCTGCGCGACGCGATGAACCTGACGTGGAAACTGGTCGGCGTGCTCGACGGAACGTTGCCCGAGAGCGTGCTCGACACCTACGAGCAGGAGCGCAAGCTCCACGCGGCCGCCATGATTCTGATGGCCGTGTCGGTGGGAGCGGCAATGACCGGTGGCGGGCGCGTCGGTGACCTGATCCGCCACACGGTGTTCCCGCGCATGCAGAACCTGCGCCTGCCGGGGACCCGGGTCAGTGCCGCCGATGGCGTCGCACCCGGTCTGCGCAGTTCGGGACTGGTGATCAAATCCCGCACGCGTGGCGGGCTGGCCGGAACGCTGTGCCCCAACCCGGTGCTGCAGGAGGGCCAGCGGTTCGACGAAGTCGTCGGTAACCGGTTCGCGCTGATCACCTCCTCGCGGCTCAGTGACGCGCAGCGAAGCGCACTCAGCAGCCGCGGAGCAGTCGTCGTGCCCGCCGCCGCCGGCAGCGGTCTCGAACGTTGGCTACGCGACGGCCGCGCCACCGCAGCGATCGTCCGGCCGGACCGCGCGGTCATGCAGGCGGGCCGCAACCTGCAGGCGATCTGCGATGCTGTGCCCGGATTCTCTGGAGTTCGTGGCGGCTCGGACGAAGGCGAAAGCTGACGTTGATGACCGAGCTGCTGGTGCTCAACGCCGGCAAACATGAGCTGCAGGCGGTGTCTCTGGACGGGACCCGCGTGCGCACCCTCGTCGCTGGTCTCGACGAGCTGCCCGACGGCATCGTCGTCGACCAGCGCCGAGGGCATGTTTACTGGACGAACATGGGCGCCCCCGATCCGGGTAGCGAGCACCCCGGAGATGCGGCGTTCACCCGCAACGGGTCGCTGGAACGTGCTGACCTCGACGGCGCAAACCGCGTCACGATCGTGCCGCGCGGGGCGTTCACGGCCGGCAAGCAACTGACTGCCGATTTCGACGAGGGCGTGCTCTACTGGTGCGACCGGGAAGGCATGCAGGTTCTGCGTTGCAATCTCGACGGCAGCGGTCTGCGCGCACTAGTGGCGTCGGCCGTCGGCGAGGAGGCAGCGCGCGATGCACGCAACCACCCGGTCGGCATCGCCATCGATGTGGACCGTCGCCTGCTGTACTGGACACAAAAGGGTGCTCCGAATGGCGGTGAGGGCAGGATCTTTCGTGGCCCGCTCGACCCGTCAGTCGGCGCCATCGCGCCGCACGGCGACGGTGTCGAACTGCTGTGGAAGGACCTTCCCGAACCCATCGATCTGCACCTGGTCGGTGGCGGCGCGACGCTGATGTGGACCGATCGCGGCGACACCGAAGGCAATACGCTCAACCGCGCGATCGTGCAGCCCACGGTCGGGACATTTGACATCGTCTCAAGCGGATACCGGGAGGCGATCGGTGTGGCCGCGGCGTCCGAAACCGAGTTCTACGTCACCGATCTCGGTGGCAGCATCCGTCACGTCGACTTGGCCAGCGGCACTGACACCGAACTGGTGAACCTCGGCTCACCCCTCACCGGCATCGCGCTCGCCGACCTGTGAGCGCGAAAGTGTTTGATTATCAACGGGTCTCGCAGCGCTGGGTGGTGACTCGGCCCACCCAGCGCCGCGTCCATTCGCCGCTCACTTCTGACCAGTCCGACATAGCGAATGCGCCGGGTATGTGCAGATGACGGATTGGATCGAACTCTGGCGCAACCTGACCTCCGGTCAAGGCACGCTTCTCGGTGGTGCGTTTGTCCTTTGCGCGGGCTTCATGACGTTCGGCACCGGAGCACTCGACCGCAGATCCCGGGCTAAACGTTTGTTCTACGAGGAGATGAAAGAGCTCTACGCCGAGGCGTTGAGAATCGGTGAGGACTTGGAACTCGTCAAGGCGGTTGCACCAGGAGATCGCGATAAGATACTCGCCGAAAAAGTCGATGCCATGCAGAGAGTGCTTAGCGAGCTCGTTCTCACCGGCAATTTTCAAACCGCCGATCTGGCCATCGCATACACATACCAACAGTCTGTTCAATTGGCCGCCTGGTCGGAAGAGGTCGAAAACGACGTTGCCTGGCCAGATCAGTTCCAGAAGTGGCTAGACAATATGACAGACGAAGAACGAGCCGCATGGAAACAATATGCGCATGTGAATATCAATCGTCGAGATGTCATACAGGCGGTACGTGAAGAGTTGGGACTATATGTCCCACGGTGGTCACGGCATCGGCGGGTCATGCGGCGACCGATCCGCGTCAAACGAGACGGCTTGAACTGACGTAGCACAGCGCAATGGCCTACGCCTATTTCCGTACCTACCCGAATGCACGAGCCGCGAGTCAGCAGGCCGCCCATCCCCGCCACTGTGCTCATCAGGTCACGCGAATCCATGTTCCTAAACATCGCGTTCCTGGCGAAAACTCCGTTAACGCTGACACCAGTTACCACCACATGGCAACGGCAGGTGCGCCATACCTGCTAACCGGAATCAGCTCGACCAGCGGGCTTTTCCAACGCCAAGGGCGGCGCGGCGAGCGGCAAGTCTACGCGCAGGCTGGCACCTGCCCCGAGGGGGCTGTCGAGAAAGATCCGGCCGCCGATCGCCTCCACTCGGTCCTTGACGCCCACCAGGCCCGTACCCGCGGCGAAGTGTGCACCGCCGACACCATCGTCGCTGACAGCGATGTGAAGGACGCCGCCGGCGGTGTCGGTTATGGCGGCGACACTGACGGTGGATGCTCGCGAATGCTTGGCCACATTGGTCAGTGC
>JBKOYU010001100.1:0-2469 GCA_046725575.1 Actinomycetota bacterium
GTCGAGGCGAGTTGGTTCGTCGGCCGGAGGCACCCATGCCGCGATGTGCAACTGGCGCATCCGGCGACGGTCGGGGTTGTAACGGATCTGCGGCTCTCGTTCGGCATGGACCAACAGCGATTCGCGGAACATGCGGGCGCGCGCCAGCATTTCGTAGAAATAGCACGGCGAGTTGAACGTCTCGAGTTCTTCGTGCAACAGGTACGAATCCCCGAAACCTTCTGAGTGGGCGCGGAATTCGGCCACTACTCGCGCGAGTACGCTGTCGGCGGGTATCACCTCCTCGAGGAAGTCGACCATGCCGCGCGCCTCGGGCGCCCTGTCCTCAGGGGTCGCGCTGCCTCCGCTCGCCAACTGCATGGCGTCGCGAAGCACACGTGGGCGACCGCGGCGAGCTGTCCGGGCGCCGACGGCGGAAACGAAACCGAGGTGTATGGCGTCCTGTCATAGTCGGCGCGCAGCTGGTCGATTGCGTCGTCGAAGTCATCGGTGGCGTGCGCCTGGTCAGCCGGTTGAGCCACTGCCCGCTCCCTGTATTCGTCCGCAGTACCACCGGGCCGCCCCGCACAACGTCGGGTGGAGCTGTGTGATCGATCTGGGCCCGGTCCGTGGTCGTCAACATTCGATCACACGGGCAATAGGCCGGCCTGTTCAGTAGGCGCGGGCGACGTAGGCGAGCGCACCCGCATCGTGATCGCCGTCGGGCAGCGACCCGTCGCCGAGTTGAAGGCATCGAACGGTCAGTCCGCTGGTGGCGAGGTCCTCTTCGCCGGCGGTGCCGACCAACTCCCACGGCACGCGGGCGACGCCTGTCTGCGCCGCGTCGCGCGCGTCCTCCAGCGTGGCGCAGTCGGAGATGGCGGCGTCGCGGCGTGCCGTCGCCGCCTCGAACATGTCCGTCTGGATCCGGCCCGTCAGCTGAAGCACCTCGTCAACGACCGCGGCGACCCCCGCCTTGGTCTTGTCGCGGCTGTCGCGCCGGTAAACCAGGGCGGCGTTCTCGGCGAGGTCGCGCGGCCCGAGTTCGACCCGGATCGGCACTCCTTGCAGGTCCCAGTCGGTGGCTCGCCAGCCGAATGCCTGAGCGACGTTGTCGTCCAGCTTTACCCGCACGCCGCGGGACTTGAGCTCCTCGACCAGGGCGGAGGCGGCGCGAGCGACCGCTCCATCGGTGTCCTTGACCACCATGACGACGACCTGCACCGGTGCCAGTGCAGGGGGCAGGACGAGCCCGAAGTCGTCGCCGTGGCACATGATCAGTCCGCCCAGCATCCGTGTCGACGCACCCCAGGACGTAGTCCAGCAGAGCTCGGTCGCGCCCTCGGCGCTCGAGTAGGTGATGTTGAATGCGCGGCTGAACCTCTGGCCAAATTCGTGCGACGTTCCCATCTGCAGCGCCTTGCTGTCACGCATGATGGCCTCGCAGGTCATGGTGTTCTCCGCGCCGGCGAACCGTTCCTTGGCGGTCTTGCGGCCAACGATCACGGGAATGGCCAGGACGTTGCGCATGAAGTCCAGGTAGACGTCGTGCAGGATGCGGCGGGCGAAATGCCGCGCGTCGGCTTCCGTGGCATGCGCGGTGTGGCCTTCCTGCCACAGAAACTCCGTGGTGCGCAAGAAGATTCGCGGCCGTAGCTCCCACCGCACGACATTGGACCACTGATTGAGCAGCAGTGGCAGATCACGGTAGCTATCGACCCATTTCGCCATGTATTCGCCGATGACGGCTTCGCTTGTCGGACGGATGGCCAGCGGCTCGGTCAGTTCCTTGCCGCCGCCATGCGTCACGACGGCGAGCTCGGGACTGAATCCCTCGATATGCTCGGCCTCGCGTTCGAAGAAACTCATCGGGATCAGCAGCGGGAAGTACGCATTCTGCGCGCCGGCGGCCTTGATGCGCCCGTCGACCTCGGCCTGCATCCGCTCCCAGATCGCGTAGCCGGTTGGTCGGATGACCATCGTGCCGCGCGCTGGACCGTTCTCGGCCAGCTTGGCCTTGGTCAGGACATCTTGGTACCACCGGGGAAAGTCCTCGTGCTGAGGAGTCAGCACCGGCATCTGGTTGTCCTCTCCTTACTGTGACGTCGACGTGGCACGCGGCACATCCACCAAGCCTAAGGGCGGGGGAGAAGCGAGATCTTCTGCCAGATCTTGTTGGAGAGCTCGGTGGTGAGGGTCTCGATGTAGGAGATGGTTTCGAGCACGATGCCGTCGGTGCTGTGCTCGCCACACAGCGGTCCGAGCCAGCCCCTCGATGACGGCCGAGCGCAGGCTGAAGACGAGCGCGACGAGCGTCGCCGCGACGATCGTGATTCCCGCGGCGCGGGCAGCCAGCGTCGTGCGCCGAAGGCGGTCGCGAGACTGGTCCGCCTCGCTCTGGACCAGAACGACCAGGTGACCCAGGTCGCGCGCCGCCTTGGTCAGCCCTCGCTCGCCGAAGCGCGCGAAGATGCGGCGTTCGAGATGCGC
>JBKOYU010000574.1:0-3443 GCA_046725575.1 Actinomycetota bacterium
GGTTGGTACGGGCAGAAGTTTCCCAAGCCGCTGGCGCGTACCCGCGAATACGTCGACATCATCAGGCAGGTGTGGGCGCGCGAGAAGCCGGTGGCCAGCGACGGGCCCCACTATCCGCTGCCGCTGACCGGTGAGGGCACCACCGGCCTGGGTAAGAACCTCAAGCCCATTACCCATCCGCTGCGGGCCGACATCCCGATCATGCTGGGCGCCGAGGGGCCCAAGAATGTCGCGCTGGCCGCTGAGATCTGCGACGGCTGGCTGCCCATCTTCTACTCGCCGCGCCTGGGCGAGATGTACAACGAGTGGCTCGACGAGGGTTTCGCCCGGCCGGGTGCGCGGCGCAGCCGCGAGGACTTCGAGATCTGCGCGACGGCCAACATCGTCATCACCGAGGACCGGGCCGCCGCGTTGGCCGCGATGAAGCCGTATCTGGCCCTCTACATGGGCGGGATGGGCTCCGAGGACACCAACTTCCACGCCGACGTGTACCGCCGGATGGGTTACGCCGAGGTCGTCGACGACGTCACCGAGCTGTTCCGCAGCGACCGCAAGGACGACGCGGCCAAGGTCATTCCCGACGAGCTGGTCGACGACGCCGCGATCGTCGGCGACATCGACTACGTGCGTAAGCAGGTGGTGGCGTGGGAGGCCGTCGGCGTGACGATGATGGTGGTGGCCGGCCGCAGCCCCGAGCAGATCAGGGAACTTGCCACGCTGGTTTGATCGGCTATTGCGGCGCGATTAGAACGCGTTCTAGATTGGCCAAATGACGCCATCGCAGCACACCATCGCCGGCACCGTGCTCACCATGCCGGTGAAAGTCCGCAAGGCAACCCAGCACATGGCGATGTTCTCGGTGGACGCCGACGCCGCGCAGCGGATGATCGACTACAGCGGTCTGCAGGTGGCCCGCTATCTACCTGGCCGTGCGGCCGTGGCCCTGATACTCGCGCACTTCATAGACGGCGATCTCGGCGAGTACCACGAATTGAGCACCAGCGTGATGGTCAGCCCGCCCGGCTCCAAGGTGTCCGGTCTTCGCGCATTGCAGTCGGCTTTCATCCACCACATGCTCGTCGATCAGGCCTTCACTCTGGAGGCGGGCCGGACGATATGGGGCTTCCCGAAAGTCATGGCGGAGTTCACGGTTCGTGACGCGGAAAATTTCGGTTTCGACGTGAGAGTCGACGGGCGGCTCGTGGTCGACATGGAATTTCGTCAAGGTCTGCCGGTTCCATCGGCGCTGACTTACCGCCAACAGGAGTTGCGCTCGTATGCCCATCGCGATGGTCGCACGTTGGAGACTGGCTTCGTGATGTCGACGCTCGGTTCGCGTTATCGGCCCGGCGGAGTGCGGCTGCGGCTCGGTGACCATCTCTATGCCAAGGAACTTGCGGCGCTTGGCCTGCCCAAGCGGGCGATGCTGTCGACTTCTGCGCAGAACGTCGAGATGTCGTTCGGCGACGCTCAGGAGGTTTTATGACGACCACGATTCCCGACGTCGACCTCACCGACGGCACCTTCTACGCCGACGGTCGAGCGCGGGAGCACTATCGGTGGATGCGCGCCAACCAGCCGGTGTTCCGCGACCGCAATGGCCTGGCCGCGGCGGCGTCGTATCAGGCCGTCATCGACGCCGAGCGCAATCCGGAGTTGTTCTCCAATGCCGGTGGCATCCGACCCGACCAGCCGGGGGTCGAGATGATGATCGAGATGGACGATCCACAACATCTGTTGCGGCGCAAGCTCGTCAACGCCGGCTTCACGCGCAAACGGGTGAAAGATCTTGAGGGATCGATCGGCTCGCTGTGTGACGCGCTGATCGATGCGGTATGCGAGCGAGGGGAGTGCGACTTCGTCTGGGACCTCGCCGCGCCGCTGCCGATGGCGGTCATCGGCGACATGCTCGGGGTGCGTCCGGACGAACGCGAGATGTTCCTGAAGTGGTCCGACGACCTGGTCAGCTTCTTGAGCAGCACTGCGGCGCAAGAGGATTTCCAAGTTTCGATGGATGCCTTCGCGGCTTACACCGAGTACATGATGGGCATGATCGCGGCTCGCAAAGAGAATCCGACTGATGATCTGGTGAGTGTCCTCGTGCACGCGGAGGTGGAGGGCTCGAAGCTGGAAGACCACCAAATCGTCACCGAGGTTCTCCTGCTCTTGATCGGCGGCGACGAGACCACGCGCCACACGTTGTCTGGTGGCACAAGGCAATTGCTGCTCCACCCGGATCAGCATCAGCGGCTCGTCAACGACTTGGAGCTGCTTCCGAACGCGATCGAAGAGATGCTGCGCTGGACCGCCCCGGTGAAGAACATGGCGCGAACGATCACCGCGGACACGGAGTTTCACGACGCCGCCCTGAAAGAGGGCGAGAAGATGCTGCTGTTGTTCGAGTCGGCGAACTTCGACGAGAAGGTGTTCGAGGATCCGGAGAGCTTCAACATCGACCGCTATCCGAACAACCACCTCGCGTTCGGCTTCGGCACCCATTTCTGCCTGGGCAACCAGCTCGCCCGGCTCGAGCTGTCGATCATGCAGACGAAGCTGCTGCAACGGCTACCGGACATGCGACTGGCTTCGGACGCTGAGCCGCCCCTGCGGCCGGCGAACTTCGTCAGCGGCCTGGAGTCGATGCCGGTCAAATTCACCCCGACCAGGCCCGCCGACTAGCGCGAGGTCCGTCACAGGTCGCGGCCACAGGTCCGCCGCGCTGCATACACTGCGGTCATGGCTGGGCTGCTGCAGATCGAGGACTGCCTCGACGCCGACGGCGGCATCGTATTGCCGCCCGGCGTCACGCTGATTTCACTGATCGACCGCAACATCGCGAACGTCGGCGACTCGGTGGCCTACCGCTACCTCGACTTCACCGGTTCGGACGCGGGGCAGCCCACCGAAATCACGTGGACGCAACTTGGGATCCGGCTGAGAGCCATCGGTGCACGCGTTCAGCAGGTCACCGATCGGGGGGATCGGGCGGCCGTCCTGGCGCCACAGGGCCTTGACTACATCGCAGGGTTCTTCGCGGCGGTGAAGGCGGGAACCATTGCGGTGCCGTTGTTTGCGCCCGAATTGCCCGGCCATGTCGAGCGTCTCGAGACGGCGCTAAACGACGCCCAGCCAACCGTCGTGCTCACGACCAAGGCCGTCAGGGACCCGGTGGAAGCCTTCCTTGCCACGATGCCGCCAGCACGACGGCCGCACGTCATCGTCATCGACGAGATACCCGACTCATCGGCGGAGGCCTTCACCCCAGTCGCAATCGACGTCGCAGACGTCTCTCACCTGCAGTACACCGGGGGCGCGACGCGGCCGCCGGTCGGCGTGGAGGTCACCCACCTGGCGGTCGGCACCAACCTATTGCAGATGATCCTGTCGATCGACCTGTTGGACCGAAACACCCACGGCGTCAGCTGGTTACCGCTCTACCACGA
>JBKOYU010000424.1:0-3786 GCA_046725575.1 Actinomycetota bacterium
TCAGCAGCAGCGACGCGAGAACACCGGCATCACCGGGATAACGCTCGCCGAGTTCGAGCACGGTCTTGGCCTCGGCCGCGAACTTCTTCTTGCCCGACCGGACGTAGTGGATCGCGCCCTCGATCACCGCGGGCACCAGCACATCGAGGTTCGGCTGCGGGGCCGTGATCCAGGTAGTGAACAACGCCCGCAGGCCGTCGGCATCGGATTGACCGGACAGCAGGTTGACGAACGGGTCGAGGTCACTGACCGCAAGCGCGCGCATCAACTCGACGCTGCCAGCTGCGGGCCGGAATCCAGCCAGCGCGTCGAATTGCCCTAGCGCAACCAGTAATTCGGGCTTGTGGCTGCGGTCGCGGTAGTTACGGGTGGGCGCCGTGACCGGGATGCTCAGCTTTTCCTCGCGGGCGAATCCCTCCACCGCCTGCTCGGCGCTCGGATGCGCCTGCAGCGACAACGGTTCGTCGGCCGCGAGCACCTTGACCAGGAACGGTAGACAGTCGCCGAAGCGGCCGCGAACGGCGGCGCCCAGCTGGCCTTCGGGATCGCCTCGCAACGTGTCGAGCAGCGAAACCTCGCCCTCGTCGGTCTCCAGCCACGCCGGATCGCCGGGGTGGGCACCGAACCACAGCTCTGCCTCGGGATGCGCTGTGGGACTTGGCCGTCCGGTGAAATCGGCAATCGCAGTTCGCGAACCCCATGCATAGGTCCGCACCGCTCCCCGTAGCAGGTGCACTCGCTTAACCTCGAACCAGTCGCAGGTAGACGGCCGTCATCTCCAACCGCACAGCCAGCATCGCCAGTTGTTGTTCCGGCCGTCCGGTGGCGGGCGCCACCGCAGCTGCCGGCGCGTCAGACATTTCCGGCACGTCCTCGGCGTTGATCACGTCGACGTCGTCGAGCCCGCTCACCCGTGCGATCACGACTGGCCGCTCGGCGTCGGTGGCCAACACGAAGGTGCGGACCCGCCGCGGCAGCGGGCCGTCGATCTGCTCGTCATGGAATATCGACTTTTCATGATCGGCGCCGGATTCACCACCCATACCACTGTGCAGGGCCACCAGCGCGTCGGCCAAGCCGACCGCGGCCACCGCCTTGTGTGCAATCCGCAGCAGGATCGCCGCGCCGTGGCGGGCCAGCGCCAGCGTGCCCGCGTTGTCGCCGGCCATCACCACGTCGCGTCCCGACATGCGTTCGGCCAGCGTCTTGGCGGGGTTGGTGAACAGCTCGCGTCCCGCGGAGTTGCGGAACGCCTCGGCATCCAACTCGTCGGCCAGCGCGGCGAGATCCACCTGCAGGCCTGGATCGACCACCTGCAGCACTGCCAGGCCGGCCGCCAGGTAGCGGGCCAGGCCGAAGTCGTCGCGGACCCACAGCCGGGGCGCCAGCGACACGGACCGGCCTGCCGTCGCGTCGCGCAGCGGGCCCTCGTAGGGCGCGACGACCGCGATGCGCGCACCGCGGCGCACACCGGTCGCGGCGGCATCGACAAGGGCGGGGTCGCCGGGGTCGTCGCCTGCGAGGACCAGGACATCGAGCGCGCCGATCCACGGCGGCACCTCGGAGGCAACGACGATCGGCGCGCCCACCGAAGCACCCAGGGTCGCCGACAGCATCGTCCCCGCCGTCTCGGCGTTTCCGCGGCCGGCCACCCAGATCACGGTGCGAGGCGGCTGATCGGACTTCAGCGGATCCAGGTCGCCCTCATCGAGCGCCGCGGCGGTGGCCCGCACCTGCGCACCTGCCATCGACGCGGCGCGCAGCAGACCGTCTCGGTCGGCGGCGAGCAGGCCTTCGACGTCGTCGAGGTCGACGGCGGCTTGCGTGGCGTTCACGTGGCGGCCTCGGTGTCTGAGGAGGTTTGGGCTTGGACTATTTGTGAGATGAATCCGACGATTTCGTCGATCTCGTCGCTGGTGCGGGCCTCGACGTTGAGCCGCAGCAACGGCTCGGTGTTCGACATCCGCAGGTTGAACCAGCTGCCGTCGCCGAGATCGACGGTCACGCCGTCGAGGTGGTCGATGGAGTGGATGCGGGTGCCCAACGACTTCAGCACCGCATCGATACACGCTTCGGCATCGTTCACGGTGAAGTTGATCTCGCCGGAGGCTTCGTAGCGTTGGTAATCGGCCATGATGTCCGACAGCGGCCGGTCCTGTTCGCCGAGCGCGGCGAGCACGTGCAGCGCGGCCAGCATCCCGGAGTCGGCGCCCCAGAAGTCGCGGAAGTAGTAGTGCGCGGAGTGCTCGCCACCGAAAATCGCTCCGGTATCGGCCATCAACGCCTTGATGTAGGAGTGGCCGACGCGCGAGCGCACCGGCGTGCCACCCCGCTCTGCGACCAGTTCCGGTACCGCGCGGGAGGTGATCAGGTTGTGGATCACCGTTGCGCCGATCTCTCTGTTCAGTTCCCGCGCTGCGACCAACGCCGTCACCGCGGACGGAGAAACCGGATGCCCCTTTTCATCGACGACGAAACACCGGTCGGCGTCGCCGTCGAAGGCCAATCCGATATCGGCGCCGGTCTCGACAACGTAGGCCTGCAGATCGACGAGATTTGCCGGGTCCAGCGGGTTGGCTTCGTGGTTCGGGAACGTGCCGTCGAGTTCGAAGTACAACGGCAGCAGCGTGATTGACGGGATCGCGCCAAGCACTGCCGGTGTGGTGTGGCCGCCCATGCCGTTGCCCGCGTCGACGGCGACGCGCAGCGGGCGCAGCTCGGACACATTGACAAGCGACCGCAGAAACTCGCCATAGTCGGACAGCACGTCGCGGTCGGAGATCGTGCCGCGCCGCCCGTCGAACGCGGGCACTCCGGCGATGATCTCCTCGCTGATCGCGGTCAGCCCGGTGTCCTTGCCAACGGGCTTGGCACCGGCACGGCAGAGCTTGATGCCGTTGTAAGCGGCCGGATTATGGCTGGCGGTGAACATGGCGCCCGGACAGTCCAGCAGCCCCGACGCGAAGTAGAGCTGATCCGTCGACGTCAGCCCGATTCGCACCACATCGAGTCCTTGCGCCATGACTCCTTCGGCGAACGCGGCCGCCAGCGACGGCGAGCTGGCCCGCATGTCATAGCCGATCACCACTTGAGCTGCACCGTCGTGGACCAACCGCGCAAACGCACGGCCGACGTCGGCGACGAAACCTTCGTCGAGTTCCTGGCCGACCAGTCCGCGGACGTCATACGCCTTGATGACGCGGTGAACAGCCGCGGCGGGCCGAGACATAAAGCTCCTTGCGAAGGGGACCGTTGGCGCCAGCGTAACCGTCGGGCGGCGGGGAGAAAGCGGCCAGACCAGGCGGGCGCTAATCACTCGGGTCTGGCAACACCCGCAGGTGGCCACGCCGACGACCGTTCGACTCGGGTCGTCGGGCGGCGGGTGCCATCAGCGCGCCGCCGCGCACGCCGGTGGCCGGATCGGAAAAGCCTGCCGCCACCCCGTTGATCGACGGCGCACCGTCGCGTCCCTCACGGACCGCGTCGGCCAGCGCGACCAGATCGTCCTCGTCGGGGTGTGACGGCAGCGGCCCCGCGTGGCGAACCAGCTCCCAACCGCGCGGCGCGGTGATCCGGCCGGCGTGTGACACGCACAGATCCCACGAATGCGGCTCCGACACCGTGGCCAGAGGCCCGACGACGGCCGTCGAATCGGAGTAGACGAAGGTCAGCGTCGCGACCGCATAGTGGGGACACCCGGGCCGGCAGCAGCGACGGGGAACATTCACAGCGAGAGGTTATCGTGCGGAAACGTCGTAAGCCGCCGGACACGCGCAGCCATCAGAC
>JBKOYU010000695.1:0-5906 GCA_046725575.1 Actinomycetota bacterium
GGCCTGAGCCCTACATTTCAGTCGCGTTGGAGACCGTGGTTTGGGTGATCCAAAGCAAGAATGTGAACGAGCGTTGACATCAAAGATAAAGTGCAAGTAACCTCACATCAGTAGACGGAAAGCGATGTACACCACAACAGCTGTGTGCAGCGCTGCGCCGACCTGGCCGATGCAGATCACGATGGATCCTGGAGTTTGGCGATGGACACACCTTCACCGCGACCGACAACGGACGACGAGGCGTTTGTCGGAGTTGACGTGGGCGGTACACACACCGACGTACAGGTCGTCTACGGGGCCCGGCAGGCCCGCGGCAAGTCGTTGACTACCTACGACGACTTCAGTGTCGGAGTGCTCAACGCCGTGGCGGCTACCGCCGAAAACCTTGATCTGACAATGGAAGAGCTGCTCGCCAGCACTCGGCTGTTCGTCAATGCGACCACCGTTGTTACCAACGCGATCACCCAGCTGAAGGGCGCCACAATCGGCGTTCTGGTGACCGCCGGGTTCCGCGACGAATTCCGCCTGGCCGGTGGGCCGCGACTGCGAGTGGTCGACGACCACCTGCAAACCAACGTCCCCGACATCATGGAGCGACGCAACGTCATCGAGATCGAGGGCCGCATCGACGCGATGGGGCGGGTGCTGGCGCCGCTCTCACCACAGCAGGTGCTCGATGCCGCTCGCGTGTTGATCGAGGAGCGCGGAGTGACTGCGATCGCGGTGTGTTTTCTCAACAGCTATGCCAACGACGAGCATGAAAATCAGGCCGTCACGCTCATCGAGGATCGCTACCCCGACGTGTTCGTGGTGCCCTCCAGCCGCGCTAGCGCCCTACGAGGCGAATATCCCCGATGGATGACTGCGGCGCTGAGCTGTTTCGTCCACGAGGACGCGAAGCGCTTCCTCGGCGGGTTGGGAACCAAGCTGCATGGGGCCGGACTGCGTGGAAAGGTGGTTTTCTTCCAGGGCCTCGGCGGAGGTATCAGTAAAGAACGCGCCGAGCAGCTGCCCTTGACCTTACTCGGCGCCGGGCCTGCGGCCGGGGCCATCGGCGCGCGGGAACTGGCTGCGCGCAAGGGCCATACGAGAGTGCTCCTCGGCGATATGGGGGGCACCAGCTTTGACACCGGGCTGATCTTCGACAGCGAGGTGCAGATCGAGAAGGATGTGCGAGTAGGCCGATTCCGGACCACGCTGCCCCTGGTCGACGTCGTCTCCGTTGGCGCCGGTGGCGGCAGCATCGCGTGGGTAAGCGACCGCGGGGTGCCCCAGGTCGGCCCGCACAGTGCGGGCTCAACACCCGGCCCCGCCGCCTATGGGCGTGGCGGTATCGAACCCACCGTTACCGATGCAATGGTGGCGATGGATCTCATCGACCCCGCCAACTACCTCGGTGGGCGAGTCGAGTTACGCAAAGACCTCGCACAGGAGGCGATTCACAAATACATCGCCGAGCCGATGGACTGGTCGATCGATGAGGCCGCCGCGGCCATCCACGACTTGGTTGTGGCGAACATGGCCAACGCGGTGCGGGAAGTCAGCGTTTCGCGCGGACATGACCCACGCGAGTTTGTCTTCTACGCCTACGGCGGCACGATGCCGTGGTTTGCCGCCCAGCTCGCCACACTTCTCGACATCGGCACGGTGCTGATTCCCCAGAACAGTTCGGTGTTCTGCGCGCGCGGACTGCTTACCTCTGATTTCGTTCTGCGCCAGGACAAAACGGTTCAGTCGATGCTGGCTGGACCCGCAGAGATCGAGCGGGTCAACGCAGCTGCCAACGACCTTTTGACCCAGTGTCTAGAAATGATGCGCGCAGAAGGCTTCTCCGACAGCGAGATTGAGTTGACGCGCAGCGGCGACTTCCAGTTCGCCGGCCAAGTCCATGCGCTGCCGATGCCCGTGCCAGCCCGCGATCTCACCGAAGCCGACGTCCCCGCGTTGCAGCAGCAGTTCCACGACGTCTACGAGCGCACCTATGGCAAGGGAACCGCCTGGCCAGTTCCTCCCCAACTGGTCAACTACGCGATCACCGCCACCGGCAAGCTGGCCCGCCCGCCGGTAACCACGGAGCCGCTGGCACCCAACAGTCTTGCCGCCATGCTCAAGACCGACCGCGAGGTCTACATGCCGACAGAGCGGCGACGCGAGGTAATACCCGTCTACGACGAAACCAAGTTCACCCCCGGCAGCCGCCTGAGCGGCCCCGCGCTGATCGAGTCCAACGACACGACTTTGCTGGTGCCGCGCGGGGTCAGCGCTGAACGCGACGAACTGCTCAATGTCTTTCTGCGCAAGGAGGTTTAGGTCATGACCACTGTGGACGACTTCGGCCCCATCTCCATTGAGATCCAACGCAAGGCGCTGCAGAACATCGCCAACGAGATGGCGATCACCATCACACGGACATCGGGCTCGCCGATCGTCTATGAGGTCCAAGACTTCGCGACCAGCCTGATGGACAGCGCCGGGGAACACTTGAGCATGTCCTCGACGCTGCTGTTCCACTCCGCGTCCTCGCTGCTGGGCACACAGCTCGTGATCGAGAACATCGGCCCCGATCAACCTGTGCGACGTGGTGACGGCTGGATCCTCAACGATCCGTTCGAGGGCGGGGCCATGCATCAGGGCGACGTGGCCATCATCACGCCGTTGTTCTTCGAAGACGATCACATCGGATGGTCGTTCTCCAACGTGCACATGGCCGACATCGGCGGCTGCGGAGTGTCCGGCTTCGCCCCGGCAGCGACATCCGTCTACGACGAGGGCCTGCGCTTCCCCGCCACTCGGATCATCGAGAACGGTGAGCTGGACCCGAACTGGGCACGCTATATCGCCAACAACGTGCGTGTGCCGGCACTGGTCCTCAACGATATCCGCAGCATGATCGCCGCCAGTAACGTCGCCCAGCACAAGCTCTCAGCTGTTATCGACCACTTCGGGCTGGAACGTCATCAGGCCTACTGCGAGATCAACAAATCACTGACCGAGAAGGCCTTGCGCGAACGCATCGCAAAACTGCCCGATGGCACCTACGAAGCTCGTGAACTGATCGAGTACGACGGCCATGGCGAGGACGTGCTGCTCGAGGTCGCATTGAGCATGACCGTCGAGGGGTCGAGCCTGCATTTCAGTTTCCGCGGCGACGACCAGCTTTACGCCTATATCAACGGCACCACCGGCGTGTGTCACGGATGGGTGATGACCGCCCTGCTGACCACGCTGGGCTACGGGGATCTGCCATTCAACGCCGGGATGTGGCGGCCGCTTTCCTTCGACCTGGGACCGCAGGGTGCGGTCATCAACGCGGTGCCGCCCGTCCCGCTGTCGGGCGGGCATGCCACCGCGGGTCAGGCGGTGATGCGGTTGGCCAAATCGGCGCTGAATCAAGCATATTCGCTCAGCGAGGACCCGGTCATCCGCGCCCGTGTCGGTGGGGTCACCGATACCGGCGGGCCGATGGCTGCACTATCAGGAATAGGGCGCGGTAACGCACCGACGGTGATGTTCTTCATGGATGCCGTGGCCGGTTGCGGCAGCGGCGCCCAGACGGCCAGTGACGGCCTGGACTGTTACGGCTCCACCGTCATGCCTGGGTGCGGGCTGGCAAGCATCGAGACCAACGAAGCCAATCAGCCCGCGCTGTATCTGTGGCGGCGGCTGGTGTCCAACTCCGGTGGCCCGGGCCTGCACCGCGGCGGTCAGGGCCTCGAGATCGCCTACTCGATCTATGACAGCGACGGCATGACCGGCGCGTTGACGCTACCGGTGGCTCAAGTTCCTGCCAACGGGGTCGGAGGCGGCTATCCCGGTGGCAACGGCTACATCACCGCGGTGCACTCCACGAATGTCGAAAAGCGCCTCGCTGAAGGGCTGCAGACACTCGAGGGAACACTTGACGGTCGGCGGCCCAGCTATCCATCGAATCTGGGCCATGTGACACTGCAGCGCGGTGACGTGCTCATCCAGCGAGGCGCAGGCGGAGGAGGCGCCGGAGACCCGATCCTGCGCTCCCCTGAACTGGTGGTCGCCGACGTGCGCGACGGCTACATCAGCATCAAAAACGCCGAATGTGTCTATGGCGTGGTCATTGACGCCAACGGCAGCACCGACGACGAAGCGACCCGTCAGCGCCGCGCAGAGATCCGGCGAGCGCGAATCGGCGCAGAGCCGCAGCAGACCCAGGCCCGGCCGGACACCCCGGGGTCTGGGGTCATGCGCGCCTCAGGCCGATGGGTATGCGCCTACTGTGTAAACGATCTTGGTGCCGCCGAACAGAATTGGCGCGACCATGCGGTCTGCAATTCACAGCCGGTCCTCGAGCTCTTCGGCGGAGCCGAAATGTACACCCGGGCCCGCAAAGGCGGGCCGCCGGTGGAAGTCACCGAATTCTTCTGCCCAGGGTGCGCCGGCCTGCTGGGCACCGACATCCACCAGCACGGCGCCGCCCGTCAGGCAGCGCCAAGAACGCCGCAGCACACAACAGCGAAGGAGAACTGATGCCGACCAAGATCCCCGAGACGGCGGGAATGCTCTGGCCGAACCGATCCGGATCGGTGGCCTCTGTGATCAAGGCCGCCACCCGGATGCGTGACAGTGGCGTCGTCGATGGTGTGATCGTCTCCGATCAGACCACCCACCTGACGCCCCCATTCTTGTGGAACGCCGACAACGCGGCGATGGCTGACATCGTGCCCGACCTGGACTCGTTTGACGATGCGTTCATCACCGGGACAATCGCCGCGGTCGGCGCACCCGGGTTGACGTTGACGATCTCCTCGGATTCCGTTCGCCGCAATCCCGCCGAACTGTCGCAGACCATGATGACTCTGGCCAAGGTGGCCGGAGAGTCTGGCGGGCGTGCCATGTTTCATATCGGTGCCGGTGAAATCAAGCAGTGCAAGCCTTTTGGCCACAAACGCAGTCAAGGCACAGATCGGCTCGAAGACTTGGCGCGGATCTTCACCGCGCTATGGGATGCCGACGGTCCCATCGACCTAGAAGGTAAATACACCACGCTGCGGCAGGCATACATGGGTGCCGCGCGGCCGTACCGCCCTGAACTGTGGGCACTGGGCGGCGGCGAGAAGCTGATCGACATTGCGACGAGCTATTGCGATGGGCTGTCGGTGTCCACACCCTGTGTATGGCCCACTCCCGAACACGCCGCCGACGCGATTAGCAAGATCAAGGCGGATCTCGAGCGCAAAGGCCGCGATCCCGAACAATTCGGTATCGGCATCTACGGATCTGTGCTGTGCCACGACGACCCCAACGAGATGGACCGCCTGCTCGATAACGAACTGGTGCGGTGGTGGGCGGCGATGTTTGGGCGAATCCAAGGACAGCAGTGGCGCGACGAGGGCTTTGAATCCCCGATACCGGATGGCTGGGCGTATTTCGCCAAACTCCTGCCGTACGAGACCGAGCCGGCGTTCGTCGAAGACGTTCTGTCCAAGACAACCCGAGCGATCACCGAAGCCGCCTACCACTACGGAACACCCGAACAAGTCGGCGACGAAATGGCCGCATACGCCGACGCCGGCGTGACATGGATCATGCCCTGCGATTGGACACCGTCGTTGCTGACCCCGCAGGACGCCAAACGCGCCGTTGGGCGGACCATCGAAATGTGCGCTCGGGTCAAAGGCAAGGACCTATCTGAGGTCGCGTCCGAGTCAGCCCGCTGAGCACGCGGCGGCCATGACCACTCACAGCAGCAGAGTCGGCCCGCTGGCCGGCATGCGGGTTATCGAGATCGCAGGACTGGGCCCGGCACCGTTTTGCGGAATGCTGTTGGGCGACATGGGCGCTGATGTCCTTGTCGTCGAACGTCCGCCCAAACCCGATGCCCTGCAGGTAGGCGCCACCAGCCCGCTTCGGCGCAGCAGACGTTCCATCGT
>JBKOYU010000034.1:0-7556 GCA_046725575.1 Actinomycetota bacterium
GTTTCACACATTCATCGCCATCGCGGTCATCCTCACGGTTATCCGACACACCCGCGCCGAAGAGGAAAGCGGCCGCACCGAACTGATCGATTCCACCGTCGTCGGACGCTATGCGGGCTTAACCGCGGCCCTGATACTTGCGTTTGGCTCCGCGACGGCCGCCGGGCTCATCGCGGCGGCGGGATTGTTCAGCGCCGACATCCCCCGGTCAGGTTCGCTGGCCTTCGGGCTGGCCATGACCGGCTCCGGTCTGGTCTTCTCCGCCGTCGCCGCGGTCGCCGCACAGTTGAGCCCGGCCGCCCGCACGGGCCGCGGCATCGCGTTCGGGGTGCTCGGCGCCGCGTTTGCGTTCCGCGCCGTCGGCGATGCCGGCTCCGGAGCGCTGAGCTGGCTCTCGCCCCTGGGGTGGTCACTGCAGGTGCGGCCTTACGCCGGCGACCGGTGGTGGGCGCTGCTGCTGCACCTGGCCACCGCGATCACGCTGACCATCGTCGCGTACCGGTTGCATGCCCGACGCGATGTCGGCTCCGGGATGATCGCCGAACGGCCCGGCGCCGCTTCGGCATCTCCGATGCTGAGCGGACCCTACGGCCTGTCGTGGCGACTGCAGCGCGGAACGCTGGCCACCTGGACAATCGGGCTGGGTTTGTATGGCCTGCTGATCGGCAGCGTGGTGCACGGGATGGGCAACGTCGTCGGCGACAGCAGCAGCTCGCTGCGCGACATCGTCACCCGTCTCGGCGGATCACAGCTTCTCGAAAATGCCTTCATCACAATCGCATTCACAATTGTGGCGGTCGCAGCCTCGGCGATGGCGATCTCGGCGATGCTGCGGCTACACCATGAGGAAGCTGCACAGCATGGGGAGGCCGTCCTGGCTGGCGCGGTCGGGCGAATCAGATGGGCGTTGAGCCACATCCTGGTGGCCCTGGGCGGCACGGCCGTGGCGATGCTGGTTTCCGGCGCCGTCGCCGGCATCACCTACGGCATTGCCGCGCACGACGTGGGGGGAAGACTGACCACATTGCTGGAAGTCGCGCTGGTTCAGCTGCCGGCAATCTGGATACTGGTCGGTGTCACCATGACCCTGTTCGGTTTGATCCCGCGGTTCACACCCGTCGCGTGGGCCATCCTGGTGGGCTTCGTCGCCCTCTATCTGCTGGGAAACATCTCCGGTATGCCGCAATGGTTGCTTGATCTCGTACCGTTCGCCCATGTACCGCGGATCCCGGGTGAGGGCTTCCGTGCCGCTCCCATAATCTGGCTGCTCGCCATCGATGGACTGTTCGTCACAGCGGGCCTTTTCGCCTTCCGCCGCCGCGATCTGCGCTGACCGGTTGAGCGCTGCCGATCAAGCGGACTCGACCGGACCCCACCGGCTTTGGGAATGCGACGTGTGTGATGTGCGGTGACGAGAGGCTGGCGTGTCGAGACGGTGTGCCTTCCTCCGACGGCCCCGGCAAGAAAGGACGAATGGCCCTAACCGTCGAATAATATGCGTTGGATGCTCACTGTACGGATCACACCAGTTGCCGAAGGGGTGCGCATGAGCGACGACGTGCTGGAGGTCATCTCCTGGAGTCCTGAGGACAATCCTGACGTGCCCGGGTTGGCTCACGGAATAACGCGTTACGGCGGTCATTCGTTTGATGTCGCCGTTTCGGTTGTTCCGGGCGAAGTCGATGCGCTGGAGGCATTGGAAAAAGTGTTCGCGAAGTTCCGTCAGATTTTTGCCAGCGAGAAACCTGACGTCCAGTATTTCAGTGTTGACCTGAGGGTGGCGTCGGCCACGCCAATTCCGCGACCATAACCCTGGCGACGATTGTGCGTCCATAACGTTGGGGGCCAAAGCCTCTGACCGCGTCCCGAAGTGGAACGCTGTTTCGCGCAAGGGAGTTACACCAGGATCTCGGCCTGAACGTCGTCCTACGAGCCGAAGGTTCAGCGCACGTCGGATCGGTCCGCGTAGCCGTGACCGCGCGTGCACCAGTGACCCACCCGGCTAGCGTGGAGAGTCGACGACAACACTTGCACAGCAGATTCGAAAATGGAGGTCGCAGACCATGGTTGAAGTCGACGTGATATCGAGTGCGATGGAGCTGGCTGTGCGAGCCCCCTCACTGCACAACAGTCAACCCTGGCGGTGGGTCGCCGATGGTGGGGTACTTGAATTATTCGCCGATCCAACGCGGATCGGCCGGTCGACCGACCACACCGGCCGGGAAGTGCTCATCAGCTGCGGTGCCGTGCTCGATCATTTTCGCGTGGCGATGGCCGCCGCCGGCTGGGAGGCACAGGTCGACCGGTTCCCGAACCCGAACAACCGCGACCACCTGGCAACACTTGAATTCCGTCCGATGGACTTCGTCACCGACGCCCATCGGGCCCGCGCGGAGGCGATCGGCCGCCGCCGCACCGATCGGCTTCCGTTCGCAGCGCCAGCACGGTGGGATTTGTTTGAACCCGTGCTTCGCCAAACAGTCGACGCCACCGTCGCCGACCTCGATGTCATCCCCGACGATTCGCGGCCACAATTGGCCGACGCGTCGCGGCTCAACGCAGAATTGAGACGCTACGACTCGTCCTATCACGCCGAACTTGAGTGGTGGACGGGGCATTCCGACTCGTCGCAGGGTATTCCGGAGAGTGCGCTCGCGTCCGAGACGGAGGCGAAACGCGTCGATGTGGCTCGGGACTTTCCGTCGGGCGGGCAAGCCGAACGGCGCGCGGATGTGGGCCGCGACGAGTCCAAGATTCTCGTGCTGTCCACGTATGACGACAGCCGGGGATATGCCCTGGGATGCGGCGAAGTGCTATCGACGGTGTTGCTCGAGTGCACGATGGCTTCGTTGGCCACTTGCACGTTGACCCACATGATCGAAGTCCACGCGAGCCGCGAAATTGTGCGTCGCCTCACTGGGCGGATCGCGGAGCCGCAAGCGTTGATCCGGGTCGGCACGGCACCGCAGACCGAGGCGCCGCCCACACCACGGCGGCCCGTGAGCGAGGTCTTGGAGATTCGTCGGTAGCCATGCCGGGCGTCCCGATCCGATTGTCTCGCCGATGGTGTTGACCCGGTCCTCGCGCTCGCTGGCTGAGAAGGGATTCCGATGCGGTACCAGCGAATATACCCCCACGGGTATAGTGGGGTGCTATGAATCAGCCGAATCATCACCACGATGTGCTGAATGACCTGAATCCGCAACACCGCGCCCTGAGGCAGATGATTCCTGAGGTCTATCGCGGATTCGGCGAGATGAGCGGGGCAGCGCTGACGTCCGGCACCTTGGACAGGAGAATCAAAGAGCTGATCGCGATGGTCATCGGTGTGGCGCATGGCTGCGACGGTTGCATCGCCTCGCACGCTCGAGGTGCTGTCCGTGCCGGAGCATCCAAGGAGGAGGCAGCCGAGGCAATCGGTGTCGGCATCATGATGTGCGGCGGGCCGGCCACGATCTACGGCGCCCGTGCGTATGACGCCTTCTGCGAATTCGCCGCGGCCGATAGAACGGCGCGGGTCGATCATCGCCCTGACTTGGCGGAAGGCTCGCTGAAATCAGGCGAGTTCGGCGAGAACCGTGTCCAGCACGTTGGGCACCGCGGCGGCGATCGCCGGTGAGAGGCCGACGCCGTGACCCGCATCCGCAACATCGACAGTGAAAACGACCAGCCTGTCGGGTATCTGCCCCAGCGCCTCCCCCAACGCATAGGTCTGGGGCAGGCCGAGTGCATGCGAACTAACGACGGCCGAGCCTTCAACGTCTCCCGGTGTCCAGCGTCGAATGCGGCCAGGCGTCAACCCTTCGCCCATCGCCGCGTCCACCACGACCGCAAGGTCTGCGCCGCTCCAGGCATCCAGGATCGCTCCGGGTTCGCCGATCGCCGTCACCACCCGCACCTCGGGCAGGCCGCGCTTGGCGATCTCGTCGGCCACCAGGAGGCCCACGCCGTCGTCCCGGCGGTAGGCATTGCCGATGCCGATTACCAAGCGGTTCAACGACGCTCGATTGTCAACGTAAGGAAGTGTGCCGAACACGAGATGCACGGGTCGTAGTTGCGAATCGACCGCTCGCACAACGACGTTAGCTCCTCATCGTCCAACGACAGGTTGGCCGCCACCAGTTGGGCCATTTCGTGTTCGATCGCGGCTTGGTTCTGTGAGGTGGGCGGCACAATCGTCGCCGCCCGGATCAAGCCGTCATCGCCGATCTCATACCGGTGATAGAGCAGCCCACGCGGCGCCTCGCTCACGCCGTGGCCGACACCGGCGCGGGCGGGGACGTCAACGAACGGGTGGGCCGGCCGGTCGTACTCTTCGATGATGCCTAGCGCTTCTTCGATCGCATAAACCACCTCGACCGCGCGGACCACGATGCTGCGGAACGGGTTTCTGCATTCGTCACCCAGCCCAGCGTCGGTCGCTGCTTGTCGCGCGATCGGTGAGAGTGCGGCTGAGTTCAGCGAGTACCGCGCCAGCGGGCCCGTCACATAGCGTGCGCCGTCAAGGGTGGCATGCAGGGCGGTGGAGTGCGGCACTTGCGATTCGACGACGTGGTCGCTGAAGTCGGCCACCGCGAACGCGGGCCCGGCACTGCGCGTGATCATTCCGTTCTCGATCGCATACCGGTCCGGATCCGCCAGCGCCAGCAGCTCGTGATCGAATTGCACGTCAGGAAAGTCGAATTCGGCAACCGTCCGCACCGTATAGAGGGCATCGTCCAACGCCTGACGCAACATTTCGGCCAGTGGTTTGAGGTCCGCACGGCTGGGCACCGAGTAGAAGCCACCGAGTTTTACGTTGATCGGGTGGATGGCCCGCCCGCCGAGGTGTTCCATCAGCCGGTTCCCGGCCTTCTTCAGGGCCAGACCGCGCTCGACGAACTCGCGGCGCTCCTTGGCGAGGCTGATCGCATCCGGGTATCCGAGGAAGTCCGGCGCATGCAGCAAGAAGATGTGCAGGGCATGGCTGTGGATCCACTCACCGCAGTACAGCAACCGCCGCAGCGCCACCAGCGCAGGGTCGAGCGTGACCCCGCACGCATCTTCGATCGCGTTGCAGGCACTGATCTGATACGCGACCGGACAGATGCCGCACACCCGCGCCGTGATGTCCGGCGGCTCGGTATACGCGCGTCCGCGCAGAAACGCCTCGAAGAACCGCGGCGGCTCGTAGATGTTCAGCTCGACGCCCTCCACGGCGCCGTCGGTCAGCGTGACGTGCAGCGCGCCTTCCCCTTCGACGCGGGTGAGCGCGCCGACCGTGAGCGTGCGGATCTCCGAATCCATCAGTCGTTCCGCTCGGAGCTGAAATTGGCGACGTTGAACGTCGAGAACACCCGCTCGACGTCACCCCCCGACATCCCGTCGCGGCGGAGCACTGGGATCAGCGCGGCCGTATTCGGAGTGGCGGCGGGGCCGAAGCACCCGTAACAGCCGCGGTGGTACGACGGGCACAGCGCACCGCAGCCAGCATGCGTGACTGGACCGAGGCACGGGATGCCGTCGGCGACAACGACACACGTCACGCCGCGGTTCTTGCATTCGGTGCATACCGTCTTGGCCGGCAGGCGCGGCTTGCGTCCCACCAACAGCGCGGCGAGGGTGTCGAGAAGCTGCCCGCGGTCGATCGGGCAGCCCTGCAGCTGGTAGTCGACCTTGACGTGCGCCGACGCCGGCGTGGAGGTCGCTAGCGTGTCGATGTACTCGGGCTTGGCGTAGACGACCGACGCGAACTCGTCGACGTCGGCGAAGTTGCGCAAGGCCTGCACGCCGCCGGCCGTGGCGCATGCCCCGATGGTGACCAGCAGCTTGGACTGCTCGCGGATCTCGTGGATGCGCCGCTCGTCGGCGGCGGTGGTGATCGAGCCCTCGACCAGCGACACGTCGTAGGGTCCGCCGACAATCGCGCTGGAGGCCTCGAGGAAGGTGGCGATGTGGACCTGCTCGGCGATCGTGAGCAGCTCATCCTCGCAATCCAGCAACGTCAGCTGGCAGCCGTCGCAGGAGGCGAACTTCCAGACGCCCAGCGTCGGTGTACTCATCTACAGCTCCTTGACCCGTAGCAGCGGCTCGGCGACGTCGTAGCCGACGACCGGCCCGTCGCGGCACAGCAGCAGTGGACCGAGCTGGCAGTGCCCGCACCAGCCGATCCCGCATTGCATGTTTCGTTCGAGTGAAACGTGAATGTCGGTGGGCGCCATATGCTTATCCAGCAGTGCCTGTGCGCCGAACCGCATCATCGGCTCCGGTCCGCAGAGAAAGGCGGTGGTGCGACTCGGATCCAGTGCGAGCCTGCGTAGCGGTTCGGTGACGAAGCCAACCTCGCCCGGCCAGCCTTGCACCGGAACGTCCACGGTCACATGTACCTCGAGAGCGGGGTTCCGCGCCCACTCGGCCAGTTCGTCGGCGAAGAGGAAGTCGTCGCGTGAGCGCGCGCCCGCGATCAGCACCACTCTGCGGTATCGCGCGCGGTCTGCCAGCGCGCCAAGCACGACCGGGCGCAGCGGAGCCAGGCCCACCCCGCCGGCGACGACGACGATGTCACGCCCTGCGGCTTCCGACAGACCCCAGGTCGTGCCGAACGGCCCGCGCATCCCAATCACGGTGCCCGGTTGTGCGTCATGCAGTGCCCGGCTCACCGCGCCGACGGAGCGGATCGTGTGAGTGATGGTTCCATCGGTGACGGTTGGGTCGCCGCTAACGGAGATCGCAACCTCGCCGATCCCGAACGCGTACATCATCATGAACTCGCCCGGTTGCGGTGTCGGCAGCGGCTCGCGCACCGGTTCAAGGCACAGCGTCGCCGAGTCACGATTTTCGGTGACCCGGCCGCGGACCCGGTATGGCACCGGCGTCATCGCCGAAGCCGATGCAGGCCAGGCCGCGGTCTCACTCATCGCGTGCGGCGTCCTCTTCGCGCGCAAGCAAGTCCAGTGCGTTCATCTCCTCGGTGATGTCGATCCCCGTGGGGCACCAGGCGATGCACCGCCCGCAGCCGACACAGCCGGTGCTGCCGAACTGGTCGTGCCAGGTGCCCAGCTTGTGGGTCAGCCAGTGCCGGTATCTCGAGGGCCCGGATTGGCGGACGCTTCCCTCATGCACGAACGTGAAGTCGAACTCGTAACACGACGCCCAGTGCATCCACCGTTCGGCGTGCTCGCCGGTGAGATCGGTGACGTCCTCGACGCTGGTGCAGAAGCAGGTCGGGCACACCATGGTGCAATTGCCACACGTGAGGCACCGGCTGGCCACGTCGTCCCAGCGCGACGACTCCCGCGAACGTATAAGCAACTCGCGGTGGTCTCGATCGGGCATCTGCCGCCCCATGTGGTTTGCCGCCTCGGCGACATCGCTTCGCGCCGAGTCGATTTCGCCCTGGGCAGCTTCCCGGTGTGGCAACGCTGCCAACACCTCGGCGCCGTCGTCCGTGCCGACGTCCACCACGTAGCGACGGCCGTCACCGTCGAGGCGTTCGGTGAGTGCGAGATCGTAGCCAGGACCGACCGCGGGTCCGGTTCCCATCGACGCGCAGAAGCACAGCCCGCCGGGCTCGGTGC
>JBKOYU010000715.1:0-3526 GCA_046725575.1 Actinomycetota bacterium
CAACAGCGGGAAGTCCAACGTCCTGCGGGTGGCGCAACGGCTTAGAGCGTTGACGGCGGAGGCTCCGGCGGATCTCGATGTTCCACGTAGCGCCCCAATGGGTCACTTCCAAGTTGCGCTGCGCCTCGGACACCTCGACACAGCCACCAACAAAGGGATGTGCGTCAGCTCGACACAGCCTGCTGCAAACTTTCGCGGTGCGCAGTCGTACCTCGGCCCGATGACGTGTCAGTGTCTGCGCTGGCGCTTCAGTACGGTCCGCCGCCGGGCGCGACCGGCGAACCATCCTGAGCTGCACCTTTGCAACGAAGATTAACAAGCGCCCGCGACACGCCGATGTCTTGTCAAAGTGCCCAGGCGATTCTTGTCAATCTTCGCTGCATCTCGACAATTGCTGCTGCTGTTGCGCTTGCGGCGGCGGCGTCGGCGGCGGCGGCGACGACGACGGAGGAGACGACGCGCAGCGGCCTCCGAATTGTGCAGCGCCGCAGGCGCTTCCGCTTAGGCCCGTTCGTCATCTGCCGCGCCGGGCCTGCTGAGCCGCCGGGGTTGGGGGTGGGGCAGAAACGATGTCCTGCCCCACCCGCTGGTTCACTCCTTCCCGCCCTGAGCCTGGTACTCGTCGTAGACCTCGTCGGCGGTTCGGCCGCCGGTGACGACTGTCTCAACCGCGCTGAGGGGGTAGCCGTTGGCGGCCAGGAACCGCAGGTAGTCACCGCTGGTGACGCTGTGCCCGTAGTAGATCCGGTGATCGCCGGGGTCGCGGACCGGAGCCGGGTGACGCCACGCGTCCTTTCCGGTGCGGGCTTCCAGTGCGCCCAAGACCAGCGCCAGGGCGATCACCAAAGCGCGGTTGTCGCTGCCCTCGGGTAGGTCGCTGACGGTCTTGTGGACGGCGGCGGCGTCGATGCCGAGCAGCTCGGCGGTGACCTCGTCGCGGTTGTGCTGGGTCAGCAGGTAGCTGTCGCGGGCCAGGCAGTCGGCCACGAAGGTTGCAGCTGTCGAGATGCAGCGAAAATTAGCAAGCAGTGTCGTGTTGTTTGATTAGGGTCCATAGCTGCCGTGAATGCGCAGACAATTCCCGGCAGTGGCCGGAGATACTCCAACCGTCTTGCGTGGAGAATCGGGCGGGGAAGGTGTGTGCCCCGCGTCAGGCCGGTAGCGGCCGTGACGGTGCTGCTCTACTGCGCCGGACCGTACATGCGCACGGCCGAACCCTTGATGACCGCCGCCATCGGATCCGGTGTGCACTATCTGGACATCGCCGCCGAACTCGACAGCTACCGGTTGGCCGAGGCATTCGACGTCGAAGCCGCGGCGGCCGGCGTGATGCTGCTGCCGGGCAGCGGAGGAAGTGTCGCCATGCTGGGATGCCTGACCGCCCACACCGCCGCGCGGGTACGGCACCCGCATCGGCTTCGAGTGGCGCTGCACGTTGCGGGGGCGATGTCACGGGGATCGGCAATCAGCGCCAGGGAGAACTTGACCACCGAGACACTTCATCTGGTCCACGGCACGCTCGCTCCTCGCGACCCAAATTCCGTGCGGTCCTTCGACTTCGGCCACGGTGAGGTGGCCTGCGCGTCGGTGACCCTCCCGGATCTGATCACGATCTGGCGGTCCACCCACATCCCGAACATCGAGACATACCTGCACGCATCCGGCGATGCGTTCCCGGACAGCGACCCGGCAGACCTGGAGGACGGCCCGAGCGCCGAGCAGCGTGAGGCCGACCGCTACCAGGCGGTCGCCGAAGCCGAGGGGGGCGACCAGAGGTGCGCTCGCTGCTCGACACCGTGAATGGCTACACGTTCACACCGTTGGCCGCCGCGCATGCCGCCCGCCGCGTCCTCGCCGGCCAACTTCAACCCGGATTCCACACGCCCGCAGAGATATTCGGCGTCGGATTCGCCGAGACAATCGCCGACACCCACATCATCGACCTATGAGCCACTCATCGAGCACACCGACAGGAGAACAACCAAGAATGGCCAATCCCCCCGTAGTTGGCAAATCGAAGGCAACCGACGCGGACTTGGGAATGCGCCGGGTGGAGTTCTCCCGACTCGGCGGACCCGGGGTACTGGAGATAGTGCCCCTGCGGTTACCGCCGCTGAAGGCCGGGCACGTCCCGGGTGAAGATCCACGCGATCGGGCTGAACCGGTATGAGGCGCTGTTCCGCCGCGATCAGTACGTCATCTCCCCGTCCTTTCCCGCGCGGTTGGGGGGCGAGGCGGTGGGAATGATCACCGAAACCGGCCCCGACGTCGACGATTATGCGACCGGGGATCGGGTGGCGATCCTGCCGATCCAGTCCCCGGCGGTCGGTACCGGCACCTACGCCACACATGCCGACGTGCCCGCCGCGGCCCTCGTCCACGTCGCCGACGAACGCTCCGACGAAGACGAAGCCGCCACGTGGATGGCCAGCCTGCAGGCATACAACCTCGCCACCAAAGTGGCGATCGGGCCCGGCGACACCGTCATCGTGACCGCCGGAACATCGTCCGTCGGAACGGCTCTGATTCAGATCGCCCGCGACTTCGGTGCCACCGTAATCGCCACGACCCGTGCCACGGCACGCAAGCCGGAGCTGCTTTCCCTGGGTGCTCACCACGCGGTAGCCACCGATGACGAGGACCTGGCCGATGCGGTGGCCTCGATCACCGCCGGCGGCGGAGCGAAAATCGTCTACAACACCGTAGGCGGCCAACTGCTGAACGCGCTCGTGGCATCGACCGCTGAGTTCGGACACGTACCGTGCTACGGCGCACAGACATCGCCCGACATCCGCGCAGCGAAGGTGGATGTGCCGTTGGTTGCCCTCGACCGCAAGCCGCTGTCGTTCGTGGACCTGTTCGAGCTGACCGACTTCGCCGAGCGCTTCACCACAGCCAAGGCCTACATCAGCGACGCCCGCGCCCGCGGCGTGCTGAACATCAGCGTCGACCGCGTCCTCGCATTCGACGACGTACAGGAAGCCCACCGCATCCTCGAAACAGGCCGCCTCGCAGGCAAACTCGTACTCCGCGTGGACTGAACCGGCAGTCAAGCGATGCAACCCCTTGCCGGTGCGCAGTCACCGTAGGTGCGGGGTGGTCACCCGCGATGCACTCCTTAGGGGTTCGGCTTTTTAGCATTCTCGGGAGTGAGGGGCGTGCAGCGTAGATTGACCGGCATTTGCGACACGCCGAGGTTTAGTCAAAGCAGCCCGGCGATCCCTGCCAATGTTCGCTGCAACTCGACAGCCCGCTTACCGCGCCGCTCGCCGCGGCGGCCAGCAGGTCAGCGGAAGCGGACGTTCAATGTCGCCAGGCCGAAGATCTTCCGGCCACCGGACTTCGCGCGACGATGACGACACCGGTGCGGGTTGCCGGGTCCAGCGACTTGATCCGGCCGCTGAACTCGATGTCTGCGCCCTCGGTGGCCGACACGATCGCGGGCGCAGACAGCCGCACCGCGTAGCAAGTGACCGCACCGGGGTCGCCCGACCATGCGGAGACGAATCCGGCACCCAAACCCATG
>JBKOYU010001144.1:0-13027 GCA_046725575.1 Actinomycetota bacterium
GTACAGGACGCGGCCGTAACCACCGAGCAGAGTGAGACCGGGGCCCGCCGAATCGCGATGGGATACAAGGAAGTACGGTATGCGGGTGCCGTCGGCAGAAGTGGCGAAGTTCTGGCTGACTTGCAGATCGTCGGCGTTGAAGCGGGCCGGCGACGATTTGATCTCGGACACCGTTTCCCCCGCGTAGCCGTGCAGCAGCCGCGGTGGTTCGACAAAACCGTAAGAGACGAGAAAGATTTCGTCGCTGTAATCGTCGGTCGAGGCTTGATCACCAACGGAAACCCGGCCGCCGATATCGATCCGTCACCGAAGTCGGTGCCCACCAGCACCGTGTTCTCATCTTCCCAGCTGACGTCATTCCTGGCCGCCGGCAGGTTAAACCCGCCGGCGACGAATTCCCTTGTAGCCATGTCGAATTCGCGCACCACCATCGCATCCGAACCGCCTCGCGACAGATAGACCAGCGCGCGGCTGTACTCCGGATCGATGACGTCGACGGTTTGCCACAGCCAGTTCTTAGCAGCCCTTCAGCCGCGCCGCCAGATAGTCGCTCACGCCGTCGATCGCGACGCGGTCCTGCGTCATGTCGTCGCGCTCACGGACAGTCACCGCCTGGTCCTCGAGCGTGTCGAAATCCACCGTCACGCAGAACGGCGTGCCGATCTCGTCCTGGCGACGGTAGCGCCTGCCGATCGCGCCCGCGTCGTCGAATTCGACGTTCCAGCACTTGCGCAACTCGGCGGCGAGGTCGCGCGCCTTCGGCGACAGGTCGGCGTGCCGCGACAGCGGCAACACCGCCGCCTTCACCGGCGCCAGCCGCGAATCCAGCCGCAGCACCGTGCGCTTGTCCACGCCACCCTTGGCGTTGGGCGCCTCGTCCTCCGCGTACGCGTCGATCAGGAACGCCATGAACGACCGAGTCAGCCCGGCCGCCGGCTCGATCACATACGGGACGTAGCGGGTGTCAGTGGCCTGGTCGTAGAACGACAGATCGACGCCAGAATGCTTTGAGTGCGTTGACAAGTCGAAATCGGTGCGGTTGGCCACGCCTTCGAGCTCACCCCACGGGTTGCCCTGGAACCCGAACTTGTACTCGATGTCGACGGTCCGGTCGGAGTAGTGCGACAGCTTGTCCTTCGGATGCTCGAACAGCCGAAGATTGTCGCGGTCGATGCCGAGGTCGACATACCACTGCAGCCGTTCGTCGATCCAATACTGGTGCCACTCTGGGGCGCTCGCCGGCTCGACGAAGAATTCCATCTCCATCTGCTCGAACTCACGGGTCCGGAAGATGAAGTTGCCCGGAGTGATCTCGTTGCGGAAACTCTTGCCGGTCTGGGCAATACCGAACGGCGGCTTGCGGCGTGCCGTGGTGACCACGTTGGCGAAGTTGACGAAGATGCCTTGTGCGGTTTCGGGCCGCAGGTAGTGCAGGCCCTCGTCGCTCTCGATCGGACCCAAGTGGGTCTTGAGCATCATGTTGAACTCGCGCGGCTCGGTCCATTCGCCCTTGGTGCCGCAATCCGGGCACACGATCTCGGTCATGGGCACCGCGTCCGGATCGTCGAGCCCCTTCTTCGCGGCGTACGCCTCCTGCATATGGTCCTGCCGATGCCGGTGGTGGCAGTTCAGGCATTCGACCAGCGGATCGTGGAAGACCTCGACGTGGCCGGAGGCCACCCACACCTCGCGCGGCAGGATGATCGCGCTGTCCAGGCCGACGATGTCGTCGCGGCCGGTGACCACCGACCGCCACCACTGCCGTTTGATGTTCTCCTTGAGCTCGACGCCTAGGGGCCCGAAGTCCCACGCCGACTTCGTGCCGCCATAGATTTCGCCGGCCTGGTATACGAGGCCACGCCGTTTGGCCAGGTTTGCAACGGTGTCGATGATGGACGCCACGGGTGAACAGCGTACTGACCGCGGCGACGACGTTGACATGCGCGGTCGCGCATGTATTCTGACGCCATAATGAAAACGATTTCCACTTTGTCTGGCGATGAGCGCTCGCGCGAAGAGCATCCGACCCCCGCTGAGGTGCACGACCACGGCGGCGCCCCGCTGCCGGACCTTCCGCCACGCGATGTCCTCGACACCGCGGGCGACCTGCTGCGTGCGCTTGCCGCGCCGGTGCGGATCGCGATCGTGCTGCAGTTGCGTGAGTCGGCCCGGTGCGTGCACGAACTCGTCGACGCGTTGGCGGTGCCCCAGCCCCTCGTCAGCCAGCACCTGCGGATTCTCAAGTCGGCCGGCGTGGTGGCGGGCGAGCGGTCGGGCCGCGAGGTGATGTACCGGTTGGTGGACCATCACCTGGCCGACATCGTCGTCGCCGCGGTCACGCACGCCGCCGAGGGCAGCGAGTGACCCCTACCGGGGTGCGGGCCACCCGGCAGCGCGCCGCGATCTCCGCCCTGCTGGAGAAGCTCGACGACTTCCGGTCCGCACAAGAGCTGCACGACGAACTGCGCCGCCGCGGCGAGGGCATCGGTCTGACGACCGTGTACCGCACGCTGCAATCGATGGCCGCCAACGGCCTTGTCGACACGCTTCGCACCGACACCGGCGAGTCCGTGTACCGGCGCTGCTCGGACGACCACCATCACCACCTGGTCTGCCGCGCCTGCGGCTCGACGGTCGAGATCCAGGGCGGCGACGTCGAGGCGTGGGCCGCCGAGGTGGCCCGCGAGCACGGCTTCTCCGACGTCAGCCACACCATCGAAATCTTCGGCGTCTGCGGCGCCTGCACCGATAAGTAGCAGGTGTCGATCTACGAGGCGTTCAACAGCAACGGCGTCAGCGTGGTGGTCAGCGACGTCGACCTCGATCAGGCCGCGCGTGACGACGGGCCGCTCAGCACGGAGCTCGCCGATGCGGCCGGGCAGGCCCGGCGGAGCGACCTCGTCGAGCACCTGCGCCGCAGCCTCGACGGCGACGACCGCGCACGAAAACTCGCCGCCGCCAAAGCACTTCTGGCCCTGGGCGATTGCGGAGCGGACCCGCTGCTTGTATCGCTTGCCGCATCTGAGCCAGACACCGTCGTCGCGAAGAGCTTCACCGCGGTCGCAACGCGGTTGCGCGGACCGCAGGCCGCACTCGACTTGTTCAGCAACCCCGATACCGACCCGCAGCTGGCCCGCCTGCTGGTGTCCAACTACAACAGCCACCTTCGTCTCGAGCCCGGTGACATCCGCTTCCTCGTCACCGCGCTGCGGCACTACCTCGCGCGCAGCCTGCCCTGGCTGACGAAGCTGCGCGCGGACCTCTGGGACAACGGCGTCTTCCTGATCGTCAATGCGCTCTCGAACGACGGTGCCGTGCACCTACTGCGCGATACCGAGCCGGAGCGGACCGCGCTGCTGCAACTGCTGGCGACGCTGCCCGAGCACACGGACGACGACGACATCGTGACCGGGGCGAAGGATCTGCGGGCGGTGCTGTCCGACGGGGCTAGGCGCGGGGAACCTCGGTGAGGTCGCGACGGATGTCGGCGCCTGTAGCCAATACCAACAGGATCAATGTGCGCAGCGCATCGTCGGTCAGTCCGGCGGCGGGAAAGTTGTAGCGCAGCAGCACGTCGCCGACCTTCTTGGAGTTGCGCTTGGCACCCGCGGTCTTCTCCACCAGCGACACCGTTCCGAGCAGAGTGTCGCGGGCGTGCCTGGCGGCCTTGTTGCGAATCTTGCTGTCCACCGGCAGATCCCACGCCAGAACCTGCGTCAGCGACACCATGTCGAGGCCCTCGGCGATCGTCACCACCCGCAATGAGGCGAACGTCTCGTCGTGGTGCACGGTGAGTGCGCCGTCGTCTTCCCGTTGGATCGGCAGGATGTCGTCGAGGACCGAAGCCAGTCTCTCCTGAAAGGACATCCCCGGGTCGTCCCCCTGCCCTTCGGGCGGGAGGTGCCCCCAGCGCTCCTGCCCGCCGGGTGTCATCAGGCCCTGCCGAATCGGCGGTTTCGGTTCACGTACTCCTCGCACGCAGCCCAGAGATCACGGCGGTCATAGTCGGGCCACAGCTTGTCCTGGAAGACGTATTCGGCATAGGCGGCCTGCCAGATAAGGAAGTTGCTCGCCCGCTGCTCCCCCGACGTCCGAATGAACAGGTCGACGTCCGGGATGTCGGTGCGGTGCAGGTGCTTGGCGACGGTGGCCTCGGTGACGCGACTCGGATTGAGCTTGCCCGCAGCGGCATCCTCGGCGATGGCCTTTGCGGCCTCGACGATCTCGGTGCGGCCGCCATAGTTGACGCAGTAGTTGACGGTGATGACGTCGTTGTCGACGGTCATCTGCTCGGCGATGTCGAACTCCTTGATGACGCTGCGCCACATCCGGGGTCGCGAACCGACCCAGCGCATGTTCACACCCATCGCGTCAAGGTTTTCCCGCCGGCGGCGCACCACTTCCCGGTTGAATCCCATCAGAAAGCGCACCTCCTCGGTGCTGCGCTTCCAGTTCTCGGTCGAGAATGCGTACACGCTCAAGTGTTTGATGCCCATCTCGATGGCGCCGCAGGTGACGTCGATGAGCACCGCCTCGCCCATCTTGTGGCCCTCGGTGCGGTGCAGCCCGCGCTGCGTGGCCCAGCGGCCGTTGCCGTCCATCACGATCGCGACGTGGTTGGGCACCTGCTCGGCGGGAATCTGCGGTGCCGCGGCCTTCGAGGTGTGCTGCGGCGGGCGGGCGAACCTGCCGTTGGTGCGCGGTGGCAGGTCCGGGAACACGACAGGCCACGTCGACGTGTCGGGAAAGGTCGGATAGTCCTCAGGCGCCGGAGGCAGCTGTGGGTAGGTGGTCTTGGCCGCCCGCTTCATCACCACGGGTGACATCCTGCCCGAACAGCCTCACACGGTGCTCGGCGACCGTGCGATCAACCCGATACGCCCGTTCGACCAGCGGCAATGTTCGCAGCTGACGTTCCAGATGCCACTGCAGGTGCGCGGCGACCAGCCCGCTGGCCTGGCTGCGGTACGACGGCGGCGACGCTTGCGCGTGCTCCCAGTCGCCGTCGTAGAGCGCGGCCATCAGGTCCAGCACGCCCTGCGGCGGGGTCGCCGACCCGGACGGGCGGCAGTGCACGCATACGCTGCCTCCGGCCGCGACGTGGAACGCCCGGTGCGGACCCGGCGCGGCGCAGCGGGCGCATTCGGTCAGCGCCGGCGCCCAGCCCGCGATTCCCATGGCGCGCAACAAATAAGCGTCGAGCACGAGCTCGCGGGGCCGGCCGCCGTCGGCCACCGCCCGCAGCGCGGCCACGGTGAGCCGGTGCAGCGCGGGCACCGGCGCCCGCTCCTCCCCCGCCAGCCGCTCCGCGGTCTCCAGCACGGCGCACGCGCAGGTGTAGCGGCCGTAGTCGTTGACGATGTCGGTGGCGAACGCGTCGATGGCCTGCACCTGGGTGACGATGTCGAGGTTTCGGCCGGGATGTAGCTGAACGTCGATGTGCGCGAACGGCTCCAGCCGCGCACCGAACTTGCTGCGGGTGCGCCGCACCCCCTTGGCCACCGCGCGCACCAACCCGTGGTCGCGGGTGAGCAGGGTGACGATCCGGTCGGCCTCGCCGAGTTTGTGCTGGCGCAGCACCACCGCTCGGTCCCGGTACAGCCGCATCGTTACAGTCTTGCACTGCAATCTGACGGCTACCGCTTCGCAGCGCCGATATTCTCGTAATTGATGGTCGAGTCTTCTGGATCCCACACCCGATTTCCCACGATCACCAACCAGCTTTATCAACTCGCCGCGGGCACTGTAACGTCCGAGGAACTGGTACGGCGATCCCTTGATGCCATCGAGGCCAGCCAGTCGACGCTCAACGCGTTCCGCGTGGTGTTGACCAAACAGGCACTGGCCGACGCGGTCGAGGCCGATCGCAAACGTGCGGCGGGCGAACAACTTCCGTTGCTCGGGATCCCGATCGCGGTCAAGGACGACGTCGACGTCGCCGGCGTGCCCACGCGATTCGGTGCCGGCGGAAATATCCGCGAGGCGCACCAGGACTCCGAGGTGGTGCGCAGGCTGCGGGCCGCGGGCGCGGTCATCGTCGGCAAGACCAACACCTGTGAGTTGGGGCAATGGCCGTTCACCAGCGGCCCGGCGTTCGGCCACACCCGCAACCCGTGGTCGAGCGAGCACACGCCGGGCGGGTCGTCGGGCGGCAGCGCGGCAGCCGTGGCGGCCGGGTTGGTAGCGGCGGCCATCGGTTCGGACGGCGCGGGCAGTGTGCGGATTCCGGCAGCCTGGACGCATCTGGTCGGCATCAAACCGCAGCGGGGACGGATCTCCACCTGGCCGCTGCCCGAGGCGTTCAACGGCATCACCGTCAATGGAGTTCTGGCCCGCACGGTCACCGATGCTGCACTGGTGCTGGACGCGGCGTCGGGCAACGTCCCCGGCGACCTGCATCAGCCGCCGCCGGTACACGTGTCGGATTTCGTCGCGCAGGCCCCCGGCCCGCTGAAGATCGCGATGTCGACGAAGTTCCCGTACACCGTCTTCCGGGCCAAGCTGCACCCGGAGATCCGGGCAGCCATGGAGACCATCGCGGGCCAACTCGAGGAGCTCGGGCACACCATTGTGCGGGCCGACCCCACCTACAACCTGCGGATGTCGTGGAACTTCCTGTCCCGGTCGACGTCGGGGCTGCTCGATTGGGTGGATCACCTCGGCCCGGACGTAACGCTGGACAAGCGGACGGTTGCCAATACCCGGACCGGCTGGCTGCTGTCGCAGAACACGCTGCGCAAGGCCCGCGCCCACGAGGCCAAATCGCAGCACCGGATCGGATGGATCTTCAATCTCGTCGACGTCGTGCTGGCGCCGACCACCGCGCAGCCCCCGCCCAGGGTGACCGACTTCGACCACCGCGGCGGGCTGTCGACCGACCGCGCGATGATCCGTGCGTGCCCGGTGACCTGGCCGTGGAACCTGCTGGGCTGGCCGTCGATCAATGTGCCCGCCGGGTTCACCTATGGCGGGCTGCCGATCGGCGTTCAGCTGATGGGCCCGGCCAACAGCGAGCCGCTGCTGATCTCGTTGGCCGCCGAGCTGGAAGCCCTCAACGGCTGGGTGATGCGGCAGCCCGACGTCTGGTGGGACCGTCGCGAACGCCCCCCGGCCCCTGAGCTGGTTCCCGAGGCCGCCCTGGTGAATCTTGCAACTGAGGAGCCGGTTCCCGACGAGGTCGCGTAATCTCCCGAGCGTGACAGTCAGCGATGTGGCACGCCTTGGTTTTCGCGCACTGCCAGTTGTCGCGGTGGTCGGCGCGGCGATCGCGAGCATGCCCGCCGCCCACGCCGACAACAAGCGGCTCAACGACGGGGTGGTCGCCAACGTCTACACCATCCAGCATCAGGCCGGCTGTACCAACGACGTGAAGATCAACCCGAAGCTGCAACTGGCGGCCGAATGGCACGCCAACGACATACTGAACAATCGCGCGCTCGACGGCGACATCGGCTCGGACGGGTCGACGCCGCAGGATCGCGCCAACGCCGCAGGCTTCCAGGGCACCGTCGCCGAGACCGTCGCGATCAACCCGGCGCTGGCGATCAGTGGCATCGAGATCATGAACAACTGGTACTACCGGCCGGACTACATGGCGATCATGTCGAACTGCGCCAACTCGCAGATGGGTGTGTGGTCGTTGAACAGCCTGGACCGCACGGTCGTCGTTGCGGTGTACGGCCAGCCGGCCTAGCGGTGCATCGAGACTGTAGTTATTGCGGAAAAGTGCGAGTGCCACTGCACAATAACTACAGTCTCGGCGTCAGAAGCCAAGCCTTCCAAGCTGTTTCGGGTCGCGCTGCCAGTTCTTGGCGATCTTGACGCGCAGGTCGAGGTACACCTTGGTGCCGAGCAGCTTCTCGATCTGGGTGCGCGCGGCGGTGCCCACTTCACGCAGCCTGGCGCCGCCCTTGCCGATGACGATGCCCTTCTGGCTGTCCCGTTCGACGAACAGGTTGGCGTGCACGTCGATCAGGTCGTCGCGGCCTTCGCGCGGGCTGACCTCCTCGATCACGACGGCCAGCGAGTGCGGCAACTCGTCGCGCACGCCTTCCAACGCAGCCTCGCGGATCAGCTCCGCCATCAACACTTCCTCGGGCTCGTCGGTGAGCTCCCCGTCTGGATAGAACGCCGGGCCCGGCGGCAGCTGCGCGGCCAACACGTCGGTCAGCACGTCGAGGTTTTCGCCCGTCGTCGCCGACACCGGAACAATCTCGGCCTCCGACCCGGCGAGCTCGCTGACCGCGAGCAGCTGCGCGGCTACCCGATCCCTGGATACCTTGTCGATCTTGGTGACGACGACCACCAGCGTGGTGCTCGGCGCGATCGTGCGGATCTGCTCGTAGATCCACCGGTCCCCCGGGCCGATCTTCTCGTCGGCCGGGATGCACAGCCCGATGACATCGACCTCCGAATAGGTGTCCTTCACCAGATCGTTGAGCCGCTGCCCCAGTAGCGTGCGCGGCCGGTGCAGGCCCGGGGTATCGACGAGGATGATCTGAAAATCCTCGCGGTGCACGATGCCGCGAATCGTGTGCCGGGTGGTCTGCGGCCTCTTCGACGTGATCGCCACCTTTGCGCCGACCAGCGCGTTGGTCAGTGTCGACTTTCCGGTGTTCGGCCTGCCGACGAAGCACACGAAGCCCGAGCGGAACTCCGTCACTGCACGGAGCCCGCCCGGTCGGTGACGATGACCTTGGCGCCGCTCGACAGTTCGCGCACCGCGGCTACTCCGGCGTCGTCCGCCGAGCCGCCCACGAGTACTGCGGCCTCCAGCCCGGTCGCGCCGCTGGACACCGCCGCGGCGACGGCCGCCTGCAGCGCAGTCAACTGCAGCGCATCGAGTGCGACGGGCGCGCCCGCGTAGGTGCGGCCGTCGACATCGCGCACCGCCGCACCGCTTGCCGTCTCAGCCCGGCCCATTGCACCGCGGGCCAGCACCACGAGCTTGGCGTCCTCCGCGTCGAGTTCACTCATTGCGCTCCCCCTGGTCAGGCTTCGTCGGGCTGACCAGGACCGTACCGATACGCACCCGGCCGCGATGGTCCGGCCCGCCTTCGGCGCGCAGCCTCAGCCCGTCCCATGTCACCTCGGCGCCAGGCAACGGGACGCGGCCCAGCTCGAGGGCCAACAGGCCGCCGACGGTGTCAACGTCGAGGTCCTCGTCGAACTCGATCTCATACAGCTCGCCCAGGTCCTCGATCGGCAGCCGCGCCGACACCCGAAAGTGCTTGTCGCCCAAATCTTCCACCGGCGCGACCTCGTCGGTGTCGTACTCGTCGGCAATCTCGCCGACGATCTCCTCCAGCACGTCCTCGATCGTGACCAGCCCTGCGATGGCGCCGTATTCGTCGACCAGCAGCACCATGTGCACGCGGTCGCGCTGCATCTCGCGCAACAGTGCATCGAGCGGCTTGGAGTCCGGAACGAACACCGCCGGGCGCATCACCTCGGAGACCTTGGTGTCGCGACCGCCGTTGGTCGAGTAATACGTCTTCTGCACAAGGTCTTTCAGGTAGACGACACCGACGACGTCGTCGACGTTCTCGCTGATCACCGGGACCCGGGAATGGCCGCTCCGCACCGCTAATGACGTCGCTTGACCCGCTGTCTTGTCACTCTCGATCCACACCATCTCGGTGCGTGGCACCATCACCTCGCGGGCCGGGGTGTCGCCGAGTTCGAAGACCGACTGGATCATCCGGCGCTCGTCGTCGGCCACCACACCGCGCTGCTGGGCCAGGTCGACGACCTCGCGCAGCTCGATCTCTGAGGCAAACGGGCCATTGCGGAACCCTCGACCCGGTGTCAGCGCGTTACCGATCAACACGAGTAGCCGGCTGATCGGGGTGAGCAACACCGAAATCGCCTGCAGCGGAAGGGCCGCCACCAACGAGATGCTGTAGGCGTTCTGCCGTCCGACCGTGCGCGGACCGACACCGATCGCGACGAAGCTGACCACCACCATGATCGCGGCGGCGGCGAACAGCCCCCAGCCCACGCCAAGGAGGCCGTCCAAGTAGGCGACGAGCAGTACCGTCGCCGTCACCTCGCATGTGATGCGCAGCAGCACAACGAGATTGATGTATCGCGGCCGCTCGACCATGACGCGGGCAAGCCGCACTGCGCCGGGCCGCTCGTCGCGCACGAGTTCCTCGACGCGGGCCACCGACACAGTGCTGATGGCCGCGTCGATCGCCGCGAATAGCCCCGCGAGACCGATGAGCGCGACCGCGCCGATGAGCGGGCCTATGCCGGTCACGGTTCGTCGAAGTATCGGGACTTGTCCAGCAGCCGCTGGTCCTTCTCGGACTGGCGGTCCTGGTGATAAGCCTCGACCTGGTCGGCCACCCACTCCTCGAGCAGTTGGCGCTGTAAGGCGAACATCTCTTTTTCTTCGTCCGGCTCGGCGTGGTCGTAGCCCAGTAGATGCAGCACGCCGTGCACGGTCAGCAGCGCCAGCTCCTGGCCCAGCGTGTGCCCGGCCGCCGACGCCTGCTGCGCCGCGAACTCCGGGCACAGCACGATGTCGCCGAGCATCGACGGTCCCGGCTCGGGCGCGTCCGGCCGGCCGCCCGGCTCGAGCTCGTCCATCGGGAAGCTCATCACGTCGGTCGGGCCTGGCAGATCCATCCAGCGCATGTGCAGGTCGGCCATCGCAACAGTGTCGAGCAGCACCATCGACAATTCGGCCGCAGGGTTGACTTTCATCTTGCGGATGACGAACCGCGCGACGCTGACCAATTCCTCTTCGGAAACGTCGATGCCCGACTCGTTGGACACCTCGATGCTCACGCGCTCACCTTCGCGGTCGGGCGCCCGATGCGCGCCGCTGGGCCCGGTTCATCAAGGCGGGCTCCTCGGATTTGGCGTAGGCGTCGACGATTTCGGAGACCAGCCGGTGCCGCACCACGTCGGCGCTGGTGAGTTGGGCGAAGTGGATGTCGTCGATGCCGTCCAGAATCCGCATCGCCGCGCGCAGGCCCGAGGTGGCGCCGCCGAGGTCCACCTGCGTAATGTCGCCTGTCACAACTACTTTGGAGTTGAACCCGAGCCGCGTCAGGAACATCTTCATCTGCTCGCCGGTAGTGTTCTGCGCCTCGTCGAGAATGATGAACGCGTCCGACAACGTCCTACCGCGCATATACGCCAGCGGCGCGACCTCAATGATCCCGGCATTCATCAGCTTTGGGATCGACTCGGGATCCATCATGTCGTACAGCGCGTCGTACAGCGGACGCAGATACGGGTCGATCTTCTCGCTGAGTGTGCCTGGCAGGAAGCCGAGGCGCTCACCGGCCTCCACGGCGGGACGGGTAAGGATGATCCTGTTGACCTGCTTGGTCTGTAATGCGTTGACCGCCTTGGCCATTGCCAGATACGTCTTGCCAGTACCGGCCGGCCCGATGCCGAACACGATGGTGTGCGCGTCGATCGCGTCGACATATCGCTTCTGGTTCAGCGTCTTCGGCCGAATCGTCTTGCCGCGCCGCGACAGAATGTCGAGCGTCAGCACCTCGGCAGGCGACTCGTCGCCCGTGCCGGTGAGCATCGCGACGCTGTGCTGCACCGCGTCCGGCGTCAGCCGTTGGCCACTGGCCACGATGGCCATGAGCTCGGAGATCACCCGCTCGGCCAGCGCGACGTCGGCCGGCTCGCCGGTCAGGGTGAGCGCGTTGCCACGCACGTGGATATCGGCGGCGAGGATGCGCTCGAGTGTGCGCAGATTCTCGTCGGCGGAACCTAGCAGGCCCACGACGAGGTCGGGCGGAACATTGATGCTGCTGCGAACGGGCGAGTCCGAGTCAGCGTTCGTCTCGCGGGGCGTCACGTGGGGTTTTCTGCCTGCTTTCTGGGTTCTGGCCTGGTCGTTTGCTCTTGAATTCCCATTTTACCGCCGGGTGCCGACGCATCCCAATGCTTAACCGGCGCCGACCTCGGTCAACGCCACCGCGGGGTCAGCGCGCCCAACGCGCCCAATGCGACGGCCGCGGCGGTAGAGGTGCGCAAAACGCTCGGCCCCAGCCGCACCGCCGTCGCCCCAGCATCTGAGAGCGCCGTTAACTCGTCGTCGGCGATGCCCCCTTCCGGGCCGACGATGAGCAGAAGCGAATCCGCTTGTGCCACCGGCAGTTCCGTCAGCTTGGCGGTGGCCGACTCATGCAGCACGAGCGCGGTCGCGCCGTCGTCACGCACCCGCTGCACCAACTCGGCCGTCGACACCACACCGCTGATCGAGGGAATGTACGGCCGCCGTGACTGCCGGGCCGCCGACCGGGCCACCGCGCCCCACCGGCGCAAACCCTTGTCGAGCTTCGCGGGCCCGTCCCACCGGGCCACACATCGCGAGGCCTGCCACGCGACGAACGCGTCGGCGCCCGCCTCGGTGGCCAGCTCGATGGCCAGCTCGGAGCGGTCGGACTTGGGCAGCGCCTGGACGACCGTCACGGCGGGGGCGGCTGCTGGCATGGTCCGGCGGTCGAGCACCCGCGCAGTCAACCGGCCCTTGGCGACGTCCTCGACGACACAGTGCGCCACCGTCCCGTCGCCGTCGCCGAGGTCGAGTTCCTCGCCGGGGCGGATGCGCCGGACGTTGGCCGCGTGGAAGCCCTCGTCGCCGTCGACAACCGCGAGCTCACCGACTTGGGGCAGCGCGTCGACATAGAACAGCGCACAGGTCACCGAAGATCAGCGGCCGGTGAAGGTTTCGCGCAAGCGGCTGAAGAACCCACTGCCCGTCGACGCACCTTGGGTCGAGCGAACCTCGGGCACGTCGCGGATGCGCTTTTCCTTCAGCTTGTGCAGCAGCTCGATGTCCTCGTGGTCGAGCCGCGACGGCACCACGACCTCGATGTGGGCGTGCAGATCTCCGCGCACCCCTGAGCGCAGATGCGGCATGCCGTGCCCGCGCAGCGTGGTCACCGAACCGGGCTGGGTGCCGGCCGGGATGGTGAGCTCGGTCGGGCCGTCGATGATCGCGTCGACGGTGACCGTGGTGCCAAGCGCGGCATCGACCATCGGCACCGAG